>PMCG01000370.1:992-7922 GCA_003155335.1 Acidobacteriota bacterium | reverse complement strand
GCGGCGCTCGACGCAACACCCGACGCACTGCGCGGGCTGTATCTTTCGGCACTGGCAGTGCCGTCGTTTCTGATCTCGCTCCTCGCCGGCATCAGCGCCGCTTGGGCGCTGCTCAGAGAACGACGACGCGCGAGCGAGTGGCTCGAGTATCTGATGGACACGCGCCCCGCGCGCAAGCGCACGCTCACCCGGCTGTGGGAGGTCACGCACGGGACGGCGCTCGCGACGTCCCTGCCCAGCGAGGACGAGGTGGGCCGCCGCGTCGTCGCACTCGTCACGGAAAGCCTCGGCCAGCCTGGATTCCGCGAGCTGATCCTACGGGCGACCGACTTGGAGATGGGACGCGCCGCATCGTTCATGCTCCTCAGCGACGAGTGGCGCGCCGCCTTCCAGATAGCGCGACGCACCGCTACGGCAGAGGGAGCGCAGCGAGTCATCGACCTGCGGTCACCAGGCTTGGAGGCCTTCCTGGCCGACGCCCTGCTCGCCGGACTGCTCGCGCCCCTTCTAGCGCCTCTGCGGCGCCTCGTGTTTCAGAAGACAGGCTTGCTGCCCGGTGGCACGCGCCGATTCACCGACGCCTCGCTCGCCCAGGGCTGTGGGCTCGCCGACGCACTGGCCGCCGGTGCCGAACAGGTCATCCTGGTGCTCGGAATTCCGGTCCAGCCGATCAACTGGACTGCCCGCCGAGGCCCCTGGGCCGCGGTGGACGCCCTGCTCGCCGCATCCGAGCGCACCGGGACTGAAGCCGAGCTCGCTGAGACGGAGCGACTCAATCGCGTCGTCGAGACGGTCGGCCACCCGGGCGCGGACGGCCGTCGGGAGTGGCAGGACCCGCTCACGGGCCGAGTCGTCCGCGCGGTCGAGGTCTACGTCATCCGGCCAGAGCGGCGAGTCCTCGGACCGCTCGGGTTCGACGGCGTGCGAGACTCGACGTCCGACCTTGTGGAGACGCCGGCCGACCTGCTGGAGCACGGCTACCGAGACGCCCACCGTCTGTTCCTCGGGCCTGTCGTGGGCGCCTCGGCCGCGCCAGGCGATTCGGTGGGTCACAACACGGCGGCGGATCGCCTCCTCAGACCTTAGTCGCACTGGCGTCCCCGCCGCACTTTGACAACTTCTGCTACAGAACTGCGTGTTTCAGGGTGCATCCTGCCAGGCGATGACGATTTGCACTGCCGGAGTTCAGATTCGGAGACTCGCCAGGTAGTGTATGATCGGATTCGTCATCGAGATTCCAGCTTCTCGCCTCTGGACTTGACACATAGCGACATTTCCTATAGATTCCAGCGAGTTCGGCGGAACTCGTCCCAGCACGCGGGTAGAAGACGCAGGGAATCGCCAGTTTGGCTCGACAAATCGGAGGGCATGTGCCGCAGACAGGGAGAATCCCGACTGGAGGCGAGCGACTCGTCCAGTGCCTCGAGCGTGAGGGTGTCGAATGCGTATTCGGGCTCCAGGGTGGAGCGGTCATGCCCATCTTCGACGCGCTGTACGACTCCAAGATCCGCCTGATTCAGGTGCGGCACGAGCAAGGCGCCACGCACATGGCGGACGGCTATGCCCGAGCGACGGGCAGGCCGGGCGTGGTCCTCGTGACCTCTGGTCCAGGGGCGACCAACACGGTCACAGGCCTCCTGACAGCCCTCATGGACTCTGTGCCCATCATCGTGATTACCGGGCAGACCGTGAGCCCCATGCTCGGCAAGGATGCCTTCCAGGAGGCCGACGTCACGGGGATCACGTACGCCGTGGTCAAACACAGCTATCTGCTGAAGCACGTCAACGACATACCCCGGGTACTGAAGGAGGCGTTCTACCTCGCCACGTCCGGGCGGCCAGGCCCGATCCTGATTGACGTGCCCAAGGACATCAGCTCGGCCAAGTGCACCGCGCCGTTCGTGGACGAGGTCGATCTTCCAGGCTATCACCCGGCCGCGCGCCTCGATGCGGCGGCGCTCGACAGAGCCGCAGCCGCGCTCGCCCGCAGCCAGCGTCCCGTGCTCTACGCGGGACACGGCGCCGTGATCGCCAACGCGTCGCGGCCGCTCTTGAAGCTGGCCGAGAAGCTTCAGGCGCCCGTGGTCACCACCTTGCTGGGCAAAGGCGCCATGCCGGAAGACCACCCTCTCCACTTGGGCATGTTCGGCATGCACGGAACGGCCTATGCCAACAGGGCCGTGGCCGACTGCGATCTGATCATGTCCGTCGGCGGGCGCTGGGACGACCGCATCACCGGCAAGCTCTCCGAGTTCTGCAAGGACGCGATCAAGATCCACATCGACATCGACCCTGCCGAGTTCAACAAGATCGTGAGACCGGACATCAGCCTGCTCGGCGACGCGCGTCTCGCGCTCGAAGACCTCCTGCCTCTCGTGCGTCCGTGCAACTCGGCCGACTGGCTCAAGCAGTGTGCGGCCTGGCGCAAGCAGTTCCCGCTGCGATATGCCAAGAAGGGGGGTCTGCGCGCGCAACACGTCCTCGATCGGCTCGACAAGCTGGGTGGCCGCGATTGCATCCTCACGACTGACGTCGGCCAGCATCAGATGTGGGCGGCCCAGTTCTGCCTGACGACCAAGCCGCACCACTGGCTCTCTTCCGGTGGCGCGGGCACCATGGGCTTCGGCATGCCTGCGGCAATTGGCGCGCAGTTTGGCTGCCCCGACAAGAAGGTCTGGGCGATCGTCGGCGACGGCGGGTTCCAGATGACCATGGCCGAGCTGGCAACGGCCGCCGTTCACAAGCTACCGATCAAGGTCCTGATCATCAATAACGGCTTTCTCGGCATGATCCGCCAATGGCAGGACCTTTTCTACGATCAGCGCTTCACCGCTGCGGCGCTCGAGGGCAACCCGGATTTCGTCAAGCTGGCCGCGGCCTACGGCATCAAGGGCTGGCACATCCGCCGCGCGGGAGACGTCGACCGCGTGCTCAAGGCAGCCATGGCCTACAACGACGGGCCCTGCCTGGTGGACGCCGAAGTCGTGCACCAAGAGAACGTCTTCCCAATGATCCCCGCTGGCGCGTCCCTGCGCGAGATGCTCGTCGAGCGTCCACGGCACAAGCTGGAGAAGCCTGCCGGTTCCACGTAGGCCTCGCGCACGCTGAGATCCAGGAGCGAACATGAGCCCGACTGCTTTCGAACGAACGACGGAGCAACCGCCCTCGCTGGCCACGCCAGCCGAGCCCGCGGCCCAGCCTGTGCACACGATCTCGATACTCGTGCGTAACAAGCCTGGGGTGCTGGTGCGTGTCGCGCTGGTCTTCGCCCGACGCGGCTACAACATCGAGAGCCTGGTCGTCAGCGCGGACGTGGCCGACGGCGAGTTCTCCCGCATGACCATCACGTGCAGCGGCGATCCCGAGACCCTCGAGCAGATCATCAAACAGGTCACCAAGCTCGTCGACGTCGTGCACGCCATCGACCACACCGGGCAGGCCGTGATCGAGACTGAGATTGCCCTGCTCAAGCTCAAGTGCAGCCTCAGCCAACGCACCGAGATCCTACAAATCGCCGAGCACTACCGCGCCAAGGTCGTCGACTATGGTAGTGAGTCGCTGATCCTGCGCATCTACGGCGCCTCGGAGAAGCTCGACAACGTGGTCGCGCTCTTACGTCCGTTCGGGATCGTCGAGCTGGTGCGGTCGGGCAAGATCCTGATGGCGCGCGCGCTCGAGACGACCTAGCGCGGCCGCGACTTCTCGTCGCGCCGGCCAGCGCCGAGAAGGAGAATCAAAAGCGCCTTCTGCACATGCAGGCGGTTCTCGGCTTGATCGAACACGATCGAGCGCGGTCCGTCGATGACCTCACCGGCGACCTCTTCCCCGCGATGCGCGGGAAGGCAGTGCATGAAGACCGCCTCCGGTCGGGCCAGCGACATCATCTCCGCGGTCACCGCGAAGCCGGCGAAGGCCCGTCGCCGCTCTGCCGCCTCCTGCTCCTGCCCCATCGAGATCCAGACGTCGGTGTAGATCGCGTCCGCTCCCTCAGCCGCGCGCAGCGCGTCGTGGCCCAGCTCCGGCGGCGCGCCGCCCGCGTCTCGCGCCGCAGCCGTCGCACTCGCCGTGATCTCAGGGTCTGGCTCGAACCCCGCAGGCGTTGCGACCCGCATCTTCACCCCGAGCTTGGCCGCGCCCAGCATGAGCTCGTGACAGACGTTGTTGCCGTCGCCGACGTACGTCAGGGTCAGCCCCTCCAGACGACCACGCCGTTCGCGCAGCGTAAAGAAATCCGCCAACGCCTGACAAGGGTGCAGCCGGTCGGAGAGACCGTTGATCACGGGCACGCTGGCGTGTTTCTCGAGCGTGAGCACAGTCTCATGCGAGCCCACGCGCGCGACGATCCCGTCGACGTAGCGCGAGAGCACGCGCGCCGTGTCGGCCACGGGCTCCCCGCGGCTGAGCTGCAGCGCCTCGGCGCCCAGGAACATCGCCAGACCGCCCAGCTCGAACATCCCGGCCTCAAAGGAAACGCGCGTCCGCGTGGACGGCTTCTCGAAGATCATGGCCAGGGTTCGTCCTGCGAGCGCCTCGCGATAGGCGTGCGGCGCGCGCTTGACCTTCGCCGCCAGGGCAAGCAGCTCATCGAGATCGGCGCGACTGTACGTGTGAAGCGAGATCAGGTGCTGCNNCCCGTCCCATCACCAGAGCCCGCGGCCGGGGCACCGTCCAGCGCCAGCCGGCGTTCGAGGGCGGCCAGGCTAATGCCCAATGCCTGGGCCGCGGTCTTGCGATCGCCGTCGCTGACGGCGAGGGCGCGCGCGATGGCGGCTCGTTCCGCGGCCGCGGCTGCGCGGCGCGACACCTCGGCCAAGGCGCCCGAAACGTCGACGACGTCCGCGATCGTCGGCACGCCGCGAGCGGTCTCGATCCTCAGGTGCTCCGGCCGGATCTCGCCCGTCTCACACAGGATCGCCGCGCGTTCGAGGCAATTCTGCAGCTCGCGGATGTTGCCCGGCCAGGAGTGGTCCAGTAGCGCGCGACGCGCGTCCTCAGACAGGCGCAGGCCCCGGCGTCCCATCTCCCGCGCGAAGCGCTCGAGGAAGACGTCGGCCAGAACCAGGATGTCGCCTCTCCGGCGGCGCAGAGGAGGGATCTCCACGGGAAACACGGACAGGCGGAAGAACAGATCCTCTCGGAATTGACCCTTGGCAACGGCCTCGTTCAGATCTCGGTTCGTGGCCGCGACCACGCGCACGTCTACCGAGATCGTCTGCACGCCGCCGACGCGCTCGAACTGTTTCTCCTGGACCAGCCGCAGGATCTTGGCCTGCAGCGAGAGCGGCAGGTCGGCGACTTCGTCCAGCAAGAGCGTGCCGTGATGCGCCATCTCCACCTTGCCGACCTTGCGTCCGGTGGCCCCTGTGAACGCCCCCTTCTCGTGGCCGAACAGCTCGTTCTCGAGCAGGGCCTCGGGGATCGCCGCGCAGTTGATGGCCACGAACGGCCCGCGCGCGCGGTTCGAGAGCTGGTGGAGCGAACGCGCCAGCAGCTCCTTTCCCGTACCGCTCTCACCCAGCAGCAGCACGTTCGTGTCCGTCGCTGCTGCGCGCTGGAGCGACAGCATCGTCTCCTTCAACGCCGGGTCGTCGCCGATGACCCGCGGCAGGCCGAAGCGGCGCTGGTACTCTTCCTTCAACAGGACGTAGTCGGTTCGCAGCCGGCGCCGCTCGATGGCGCGGTCCAGCAGCAGCATCAGGTGGTCGGTATCCACCGGCTTGGTGAGGAAATCGACCGCTCCCTCCTTCATCGCCCGCACTGCGTCCTCGACCGTGCCAAAGGCCGTCATCACGATGACGGGCGTCTCAGCGTCGCTCTCCTGCGCAGCCGCGAGCACCTCGAAGCCGCTACCGGCTGGCAGTCGCAGGTCGGTCACCACAGCCAAGAAACGCGAAGCGCTCAGCAGCCGCCGGGCCTCGTACGCGTCGCCCGCTTCGGCCACGGTCAGTCCACGGCCTTCGAACGTCCGGCGCAGCACTACACGCAGCGATTCCTTGTCCTCGACGAGGAGCACGTCCGCCATGATCACCTTCGCCAGCGATGCGCCGGCAGCGCCCAGCTAGTCGAGCTGGCTGGCAGGGACGCCCGCGCGCCGCGCCTGTTCGAGGACCGCTTCCACTGCCTGCTTGGCCTCTTCGAGGGACTGCTGCGCCACCTCCAGTTGCCTTTGCAGCTCGAGGGTATCCCGCGCGATGGCGCCGTCACGGTTGGCTTCGTTCAGACGCACCGGGTGCGACACGCTGTCGCGCAACTCCTTGATCCGCACCTCCAGGTCCTTCACGGCAGCCTCGCGCCGCGCCACCTCCGCCCGCGCGCCCTCGACCCGTGGCCGCCAGAACTCCCGGCTGGACTCATCCACGGCCGGCCCTTCCGTCGACGCTGAGGTCGCAGGTGAACTCTGCGGCGCCGGCGCGGCGGCGCCGGCCTTTGTGGCTGACTTTGCGCCGAGTTTCTTCAGGTCTTCGTCCGTGTACTTCTTGCCCTTCTTGGCCTTCTGCTCGGCCCGACGCGCCTTCTCGCGCGCCGCTGCCTCGGCCAACGTCTCCTGCGAGCGCACACTGCCATCGCCGAGGAACAGAACGGTCAACGCCAGCACGACAACACGAGTCGTCATTGGCCTTGCGCAGCGAGCCTCTGGGCCCGCGCCCGAATCTCGGCCGCGTCCGGGGCGTTCGGCGCCAACTCGACGTATTTGCGATAGGCCTCGGCAGCTTCACGCGGCTGGTCGGCGCGCTCCAGCACGGAGCCCAACGCGCGGTGCAGCACAGGAGCATCAGGGCTGAGCCGCAGTCCTTCGCGCAGCGTGGCGGCGGCTGCATCCGCTTGTCCTTGCCGCGCCTGGGCCTCGGCAAGCCACGCACGCGACCCGACCGCCTGCGGCATGGCTGCCAGAACCCGGCCGAGAACGTCGACCGCCTCCGGCCAATCCCC
>PMCG01000370.1:0-954 GCA_003155335.1 Acidobacteriota bacterium | reverse complement strand
GGCGGCCTCGTCGGCCCTGTTCGCCAGCCGCAGGGCCTCGGCCCTGGTGCGGGCATACTCGAAGTTGTCGGGGACATCGGCCGCAAGCTTGGCGAGTTCGGCTAGGCCGCGCTGTGAATCCCCTGCTTGTAGCAAGCAGCGCGCATAGGCAAAGCGGTAGTCATGGTTCTCAGGCACCGCTGCCACCGCGTCCGCGAAGAGTTTTGCGGCGCCAGCCGCGTCTCCCTTGGCCAGAAGTGCCTGTGCCGAGGCGAACGCGGCCGCGCCTGGGATCTCGACGCGCGCGCTCGCCGGCTGCGNNGCGTCTCGCCTTTCGCTGCCTTGACCGCGCCGCCCGTGGACTTCACGCCGGCCAACGACGCCCCGCAACGAGCGCAGAACTCCCACTTGGGCTTGTTGCGCGCCTGGCACGCGGGACAAGTCTTGGCGAGTGCAGGGCTCATGGTGGAGTTAGCGTACACCTTTCGGCCGTGTCAGGAAAGCGCCTGAGCAGCCCAGGTCAGGCCTTGCGCCTGCTCTCACAAGTCCTCCACAGGACTTTCGGTGGGCGGGGCCGCGCATGACGCCTCGCGTGGGGTCGCGCAGGGACGGAACTACGTGCGAATCCTGGTCTCAGGCGTCTCGTTTCTGAGACCAGGATCCGTGGAGTGCCGCTACCGGCAAGCGACGTTTAGGTTGGAGCCGAGCTTGAAGCTCGTCGTGCCGTCCTTGGGAGCGAACCCCGATGGCGGCCCCACGCTCACCGTGACGTCCGACGACCTCGTCCCGCTCTCCGTCGGCGGCGGAATCGGCGTGTCAGGATGCAGCCCGCCCGCGACCCTCGCACGCCCGCCAGCCATACCCAGGTCTGTCACCTTCTGGTCGGGGATGCCGATCGAGCGCCCGCCGTTGTCCGGCAAGTTGTAGCCTGCCAGGCCGGTCGCAGCCTCGACGATGAAGAGCACGCTGTCGAAC
>PMCG01000213.1 GCA_003155335.1 Acidobacteriota bacterium | reverse complement strand
GCCAGCGTCTTGTCCGCGAAGACGATCAGCTCGACCCTGCGATCGCGTGGCGTCAGGACCTGCTGGACGCCCTCGCACCCGACGCGAAACAGCCCCTCGCTGGTGGACTCGAGCTCGACGAGGTCGCTCGCGAACGAGTCGGCCAGCAGGCCGCAACCAGGGAAACGCACGCGGGTAGCGTAGCATGCGCTCCGCTCGCCCAGTTTGACCGAACGTGGCACGGCTCTCGGGCGACGTTCGGGGCCGTGTGCCGATCAGAACAACTTGACAGCCGCTGGCCGGCAACCTAACGTTTGGCGCGAAATGGCACGGAGCAAGGACTACTACGCGCTACTGGGAGTGCCGCGGGACGCCGCGACAGGGGCGATCAAGCACGCCTACCGCCAACTCGTCAGACAACTGCATCCGGACGTGCGCGGCGCGACAGGAGTGGATGCCTTTCGCGAAGTGCAGGCAGCCTACGAGACCCTCTCGGATGCCGAGAGCCGTCGCTGCTACGACGCGGCCCTGGCGTCGGCCGAGGGCGATGCGCGACTGGCGCCGGCGTGGCCCCCTCAAGCGCACGTCGCGCGATCTCGGCGTGAGGCGTGCGTCGCGGAGCTGCTCCTGACGCGCGCCGAGGCGCGGGCGGGTGGCGTCCTGCCTTTGCGCCTGCCCATGCGCTTCGCTTGCCCGGCCTGCTCGGCAACCGGCGGGTTCGCATTTCCCTGCGAGACCTGCGACGGCGATGGCTCGATCTACCGCCGCGTGGCGTGCGACCTGACGCTCCCGCCAGGAGTGCGCGACGGAGCCGTCTTCGAGCTGCGCGTGCAGCGGCCGGCGCCGATGACGCTGCTGCTGAGTGTGACCATCCTGGCGCACTGACCCCGGCCATTTGGCTCTGGGTCCAACGCTGGCGGATAATCGGCGCAATGGACGAGCGCAGGATTCGCGAAATCGCCGCTGACAGTATCGCGCTCAAGCAGCGCTTCTTCGAACAACATTCGGAGCACCTGCTCGCGGTGGGGAAACGCATCGCCGAGCGCGTCCGCGCCGGCGGCAAGATCCTGGTCTTCGGCAACGGCGGTTCGGCTGCCGACGCGCAGCACTTGGTCGGCGAGCTCGTCGTGCGCTTCCGCCGCGACCGCGCGGCGTTGCCGGCCTTTGCGCTGACGACAGACCCGTCGGTGATCACGGCCATGGCAAACGACCTTGGCTACGACCGCGTGTTCAGCCGGCAGATCGAGGCCCACGGCCGGCCGGGCGACGTCGCGATCGGGATCAGCACGTCAGGGCGGTCCGCCAACGTCGTGGCCGCGCTCGAGGTTGCGCGCGCGCGCGGTCTGCTGACAGTGGGGCTGACGGGCAACGGCGGGGGCCGCGTCGCGGCGCTCACGGACGAGCTCATCGACGTGCCTCACAGCGACACCGCGCGCATCCAGGAAGTGCACGGAATGGTCGTGCACATGCTGTGCGAGATCATCGAAGACGAGGTCGCGCCGTGAGCGCGGCGCGCGGCCGACGATCGCCCGAGGCAGGGCGGGCGGCGCGGCTGGATCTGCGTGGTGTGCGCACGTACGCCTTGGCCTCGCGCGCCAGCAAGGTGGCGATCGCCGACTTCGCCCGACCGCACCGCCCCGGCGCGAGCATGGTGGAGTGGCTGGATTCTCTGCCGGGCATCCTGGCCGGGAGCACGCTGCGCGCACTCGTGCAAGATGTCGAGCGCGCCCGGGTCCGCCAAAAGCCGATCCTGTGGGGCATCGGCGCCCACGTGATCAAGACCGGCCTCTCGCCGATCCTGATCGACCTCATGGAGCGCGGCCTCATCACCGGGCTGGCCCTGAACGGGGCCGGCATCGTCCACGATTTCGAGATCGCCGTGGCCGGCAGGACCTCGGAGGAGGTGGCAGACACGCTGGGGGCCGGGGCTTTCGGGATGGCGCGCGAGACGGGCGAGGAGATCAACCGCGCCATCACGCGCGGCGTGGCGCGCGGGCTCGGCATCGGCGGCGCAGTCGGCAGCTACCTCGTGCGTCGGCGGCCGCCCCACGTTGAGTTGAGCCTGCTGGCCGCGGCCTGGCGCCTGGGCCTGCCTGCCACGGTGCACGTGGCGATCGGGACGGACATCGTGCACATGCATCCGGCCTGCGATCCAGCGGCTGTCGGCCGCGGCTCCCACTTGGACTTCCGCGCCTTCGCGGCCCAGGTCGCTCGACTCGGCGGCGGCGGCGTCTATCTCAACGTCGGCTCCGCTGTCGTGCTGCCGGAGGTGTTCCTGAAGGCCGTGACCCTGGCGCGCAACCTCAAGCACACGCTCGACGACTTTGCCACGGCCAACCTCGATTTCATCCAGTCGTACCGGCCGAACGTCAACGTCGTCGAACGACCGACGCGCGGCACTGGCCGCGGCTACCGCCTCACCGGCCACCACGAGCTCCTCGTGCCGCTCCTGGCCGCGGCGTTGGTCGAGGGTTTGCAGAGTCCGCGCGGCCGCGCGAGATAAACACGAGGGGATCGAGGAACCATGGATCTTCACGCGCGTCTTTCTTGTCTCGCCGCGTTCGCGCTCGTCACGGCGTGGTCCGTTCATGCAAAGGCAGACGACACGGCCGAGCGGCTCGATGGCGCGGTCAGCCCATATCTGCGGGAGCATGCGACGGACAAGGTCGACTGGTACACCTGGAGCAGCGCGGCAGTGGAGCGCGCGCGGGACAAGAAGCGCCCGGTCCTTCTGCTCATGGGACGGTTCGGCTCGCACAGCCAGCGCCTCCTCGAGCGCGCCTTCTTCGAGGAGGCCGAGTGGCGCGAAACGCTGCAGAAGAAGTGCGTTCCTGTGCTCGTGGATCGCGACGAACGTCCCGACCTCGACGACTCCCTACGATTGGTCGCTCGGCATGGGACCGACGTGCCCGCGCAAGCGCTGGATGGGCCGCTCGTGGCGTTGCTCAGCCCGGACATGCGCCCGATGGCGGCGCGCCCTCTCACGCCGGGGCTTGCCACGGACCTCGCGCGCCTTCTGCGGGCAATGCGCGAGAGCGAAGGCGACATGGAGACCCGCACACAGATCGTCATGGGCGAACTGGCGGCGGCGCAGCGACCAGCCCCGGCGCGAGCCGCCCTCGGCGCAGCAACGTTGACGCGTGCGCTGGATCGGACGGTCAAGGGCTTTCACCCGCTGCGAGGCTACTACACGCTCACCCCTGGCCGACCATCGCCTGGCGCTCTGCGGTTCCTCATCGCCGAGGGCGAGCGCACCCACCGCGCCGA
>PMCG01000021.1 GCA_003155335.1 Acidobacteriota bacterium | reverse complement strand
GCGCGGCCGGCCACCCTCACCAGCAAGGTCTCATCGTCGATCGCCCGGAGGCGGCCGCTGAGCAGCGTACCCAGCTCCTTCGAGAAGAAGCGAATCCGCTGGCCTGTGGGCAGCGGCCCTGAGCCCGGTGCCGATAGGGTCTCCCAGCGGACGATCGCCACTCTCGGGATGCGGAGCAGCGGCTGCTTCTCGCCCAAGTCGAGCGTGAGCCATGCATCATCGACTGCTGTCAGCACGCCCCAAATGCGGCCTCGGTCGGCAATCTGCGGCAGCGCCTTCTCCTGTCCGCCGGCCACTAGGGTGAACTGGTCCTTGTCCGTCAGCCGGATCAACGTGTCGTGGACTCGAACGCCTTCTGTGGTGCGGTACGGCTTGGCCAGCGTGATCTCGACTCTCTGGCCGACTTCGAAGGGGACGGCGTAGGGCTCGTCCTGTGCGTACACCTGCGCCGACGTCAGCACGAGCAACGCACCGATCAACGACCTCAGCTTCGGCATCGGAATCCTCATGGCTCTTGTTGCCTCACGCTGCCACGATAGGGCGGACGCGGGCCGGGCGTCCCTAAGATGGGGCAAATAGACTCCTAAAGAGTTCCAAATGGGCGTCGCGCCATCGGGCCGGGCATGGCGGACTGAGGCACGTGCTCTGCCAAGTTGCGCTTTGAGGGGCTATGATCAAACGAGCGCGTCGTCTCATCGCGCGGAAAGGTGCTGTGACGTCATGAGCCGTCTGTTGAAAGCACCAATCACGGTGACGCTCGATCAGCTCTACCTCGATCCCAACAACCCGCGGCTCGCGCGCGAGCAGCGGCCAGGCTACGCGGAGCCGGAGGGCTTCTTTGCGGAGGATTTCCAGGCCGAGTTGGAGCAGCAGATTCGCAACAGGTACAAGCTGGGCGGGTTGATGAAGGCCATCCTCGGCATGGGCTGGCTGCCGGTCGACGCGCTGCTAGTTTGGGAGCCGCCGCAGACGCCGGGCCGCTACCTCGTGGTGGAAGGCAACACGCGCGTGGTTGCGCTGCGCACGATCCGGCGCAACCTGGATCGCGAGCGCACGCGACTGCTGCAAGCGCGCGCCNNTGGACGACGTGGCGCAGATCCGCGACGCGGCTGACCGTGTCGAGCGCCACGAGCGCGTGGTCGAGGCCAGCACGAGGCTCCCGGTCTCGCCTGTGGAGGCCGCCAGCCCTGCCGAGCTGGCAGAGACGGTTCCACCGCTTCTGGGCGTGCGGCACCTGGCCCACGCGCAGGAGTGGGGGCCCTGGGCGATCAATTTCTACTTGCTTTCGCTGTATCGCCAGTTGTGGGCCGACGCGCACGCGGGTGCGCCCATGGGACTCGACGATGCGCTGCTGCCGCGGATCGCAGCGACCGCTGCGATGTCGACGAACAAAGTGCGCTGGTGCATCCAGAGCGCCACGGCCTTCCTCTCCTTTCGCGCGCGTTTCCAGGAACGGCTGCCGCAGGGGGAGGCGTTCAGCGACAACGATCAGGCGTTTCTCAGCCGGCTGCTGGAGCCGGGCTATCCGCGCGAGCGGTTCGGGATTCGCGATGACCAACTCAAGCTCGCGCCCGAGATGGAGGAGGCGTTGTTCCAATGGGCCTTCGCGCGGCCGCGACGCTCGGCGGACGGGGGCGCGAACCCGAACGTGCTCCGCGGACCGGACGACATCCGCCTCTGGGAACGTCTGGCGCGCTACGATGCCGAGCACGAGACCCGCTTCGCGCAAGGGCTCGATCCGGAGCGGCCCGAGCAGGCCCGGCCAATGGCCGAGCTCGAGGTGGAGTATCTTGCGCACCGCTGCGAGCAGTCGCCGATCGATACGCTGCGCGAGCTGATCGGCAAGCTGAAGCGCGTCGACGTCGGCATGCTGCGGCAGCGTCGCGACGAGATCGGACCGCTCGTCGAGGAGGTCTCTCAAATCAGCCGCGACCTCAAGGGCATGCTCGCAGCTGTCGACGGCCGCGACCAGGAGTGATCGCGGCCGCGGCTCTGGCGCGCGCGTGCTGCGAGGCCGCGTACCCTGCGCCGCCTGGAACGGTGCACCGCGCTCGGCTGCCGAGCGCCGCGTCGATCCGACGTTAGGTTGGGCGCCGCCGGCAGTTCGTCGCGCGAAGAGCCGGGTTCTGCTATGGTGCGCCCGATGCAGAGCGGCGTCGACCGAGTTCCCGGGCGGGTCTTGGGGCGCTGGTGGCGCACAGACGCGTTTGCGCTGGCGCTGGTGTTCGCGTCGTTCGCCGTGGGGATGGTGCTTACGTGGCAGCGCTGGGGCACCCCACTCATCGACTGCGGCCGCGAGATGAACCAGCCGCTGAGACTGTTGCGCGGCGAGTGGCTCTACGGCGACGTGACGCACTTCTACGGGCCGCTGGCGCCGGTCGTCAACGCGGGCCTGTATCGCGTCTTCGGCGCCTCGCTCGACACGCTACGCAGCTCCGGCCTGGTTGCCACGCTGGTAGTCCTTGCGGCAACCTACTGGCTGGCGCGGCAGCTGATGGGCCGAGCCGGGGCAGCGCTGAGCGCAGTCAGCGTCACGTGGTTGTGCGCGCTGTCCCTGTTAGGGAACTTCCTCCTGCCCTATTCCTATGCGGCCGTCTACGGCGCCGCGCTGGCTCTGCTATCTCTGGTGCTCGGCGTCCGCGGGCTGCGTTCCGGCCGCATCGTCACGGTCGTGGCCTCAGCGCTCCTGACAGCTCTCGCCTTTCTTGCAAAGACCGAGACGGGCGTGGCAGCGCTGGCTGGTGGGCTCAGCTGTGTCGTTCTAGCGAGCATCCCGCCTTGGCGAGCCGCAGTATTGCGGGTTGCGGTCTTCCTGGCAACGGCAGTCGGCGTTCCAGCCGCGACCTACGCCTGGATCGCAGGCCGTGTGGGCTGGACGCCGCTATTGGACGAAGGCCATCTCCTCTACCAACACCTCCCACGGAGCGCAATGGTCTTCAGCGGCTACATGTTCGGTCTTGACCGGCCCGTGCATTCGCTGCTCATGATCTTCGCTGTGGCCTTGCGTCTGGCGCTGGGCGCCTCGTTGCTCTCGTGGCTGGCCCTACGGCCGCATCCCGCTCACAGCCGGCGCGCCTCGCAGGTGTTGCGCCTGGCAGGCTGGTTGGCGGCCGCTGTGGTCGCTATCGGTCTCGCCGCTGGCTTCGAGGGCGGGCCGTATCTGGCGGTTCCCGTGATCCTGCTGGCGCTGATCGGCTTCCATGGTCGGCGCTTGTGGCTGCGCCTGCGGTCGCGCGGGCACGCCCGCGGCAGGCCAGCGCTGGGGTTCGTGCTCGCGGTGTTTGCGCTCGTGAGCCTTGCGCGGATCATTCTACGGGTGCGCAGTAGCGGATCGTACACGGCGTACCTCATGCCGGCGGCGATCGTGCTGTTCACGTACGTGTGGTGTGCGCTGCTGCCCGCGTTGATGCCGACGTCACGCGCTCGGCGTCTTGTGCGTCTCAGCGGACTGGCTCTTCTAACGTTCTGGGTGGCTGGCGTCGCCGCGACGACCGTGGTCCGATGCCGGGAGACGAACACGGCCGCGCTCGTCACGCCGCGCGGTGTGATGATGACCACGCCGGTGATGCAGCGCGGCTTCGCAGCGGCGATCGCGTTCATCGAAGAGCGCACTCGGCCCGACGATTTCGTGGCGGTGCTGCCAGAAGGCACGTCGTTGTTGTTCTTCACGGACCGTCGCAACCCACTGCACGAAGAGATCACGGTTCCCGGCTTTCTGGATGAAGACCGTGCCATTCGCTCGCTCGCGGAGAAGCCGGTCGCCCTGGTGCTGATCGCCGCGCGCCCGACACCGGAGTACGGCCCGGTTCGTTTCGGCTACGACTACGCGCAGCGGCTGATGCGCTTGATCGAGGAACGGTTCGTCCCGTGCGGCCGACTCGGTGCTGCGAAGACCTCTGAAGAGAGCGACAGCCAGCCGTTGTTCGATGCATACTGCGCGCCCAAGGCGTTGCCTGGGTCCGCCGTCGCCAGACCTTGAGGGGGATCAACCCGTGCTAGAGTCGCGCCGGAGAAGGCGCCGCCGGCTGGCCAGACTCGGCGCGTCGCCGGAGGCACTGCGCCAGTAACGCGCGAGGAGTGATATGAAGCTCAAGGTCGAAGCTGCAGCCGTTCCCAACCTCCCTTGGGAGGACAGGCCGAAGGGGAGTGCGGACGTGGTGTGGCGCTACTCCAAGAACCCGGTGATCCCGCGCAACCTCATCCCAAAGTCCAATAGCATCTTCAATAGCGCGGTCATTCCCTACCAGGGTGGGTTTGTCGGGGTCTTCCGCATCGACGACACGCGGCGCGTGATGGACCTGTACTTCGGCCGCAGCCAGGACGGCATCAACTGGAACATCGAGCACGATCCGATCCAGTTCAAGTGCGACGATCCTGAGATCGCCAAGTTCGTCTACCGCTACGACCCGCGCCTGTGTTGGCTCGATGATCGCTATTACGTCACGTGGTGCAACGGCTATCACGGCCCCACGATCGGCGTGGGCTACACGCACGACTTCAAGACATTCCATCAGATGGAGAACGCCTACCTGCCGTTCAACAGGAACGGTGTGCTCTTCCCGCGCAAGGTGCATGGCAAGTACCTGATGTTCAGCCGGCCGAGCGACAACGGCCACACGCCCTTCGGCGACATCTACCTCAGCGAGAGCCCGGACATGACGCACTGGGGCTGTCACCGCTGGGTGATGGGCACAGGTTCCTGGTGCTATACCAAGGTGGGCGCCGGGCCGATCCCGATCGAGACCAGTGAGGGCTGGCTGCTGCTGTTCCACGGCACGCTCACCTCGTGCAACGGCTACGTCTACAGCATGGGGGCGGTGCTGCTCGATCTCGAACAGCCCTGGAAGGTGAAGTACCGGGGCGCGCCCTACCTCCTCTCGCCGCAGACGCTCTACGAGTGCGTGGGCGACGTGCCGAACGTCGTCTTCCCGTGCGCGGCCATCGTCGACGGCGCGACGAACCGCATGGCGATCTACTACGGCGCGGCGGACACGGTCGTTGGCCTGGCCTTTGCGCATGTCGACGAGCTGGTGCAGTGGGTCAAGGATAACGCGCTGCCGTCGTCCTAGGGCTGATCATGACGCTCGAGCCGAGTCGGGCCGGCGCTGTCCTGGCGGCCGCGCTCGCTTGTTGTCTGCTTCCCGTGGGGCTGCGTGCGGAAGCGCCGTCGCGCGACCTCACGTTGCCCCTCGGCAGCTGGGATCCCCCGCAGTCCGGAACGCGCGTGGAGGTCGTGAATGCAGGGCCGCACGGCGAGCTCTGCCTGCGGCTCGTCGTGAGCGTGGCTTCGTGGCAGTCGCAACTGCGCCGGACGCTGGCGTACCCGCGAGCGATCGCGCGCGTCGTGTGCGAAGGCTCCTATCGCGCTGAGAACGTCATTGAGGGAGCGTCGCCCGAGGCGCGCGTGCGCGCGATGCTCCTCTTCGTCGGCGAAGGGGGCCGCGTCGGCGATTGGCCGCCGGCCAGCAAGATCGCGGGCACGACCGAGTGGCAGAGCTTCCGACAGGAGCTGTCCGCACCTGCCGGTGCGTTCGGTGTGCAGTTGATGATTGGCCCGACGCTGACGACCGGCACGGCCTACTTCCACGGACTGCGCGTGACGGCCTACGACCAGGATGGCGCTGTCATCGCGCCACTGGCCTCGCCATTTGCGCGCACGGACACCTCGGGCTGGTGGGTCTTTGCGCCGGGCCGCGAGGACACGCGCCGGCCNNGTGCGCTTCTGGGGCACGAACATCATGGGCGAGTGCCTCTTTCAGAGCGCAGCGGACGGGGAGGCGCTCGTGGCGCGCCTGGAGCGGCTCGGCTTCAACATGATCCGTCTGCACCACGTAGATGCCCCGTGGACCCCGAGTGTCTTCGCCGACGGCGACACGACGCAGGCCTTTGACGCGCAGCGGCTGGACCGGCTCGATCGTCTCGTGGCCTTGGCCGGCCGCCATGGCATGCGCGTGTACCTGGACCTGATGGCGACACGCAAGTTCAGAAAGGGCGACGGCGTGCGCGACTGGGAGACGCTGGGCATGGGCGCCAAGGTGGCCTGCCACTTCGACCGCCGCATCATCGACCTGCATAAGCAATTCGCGCGCGCCTTCCTCACCCACGTCAACCCGCACACGGGGCTCAGGTACGCGGACGATCCGACCATCGTCATGATGGAGATCGTGAACGAGAGCTCGCTGTTCTGGGTCAGCGGCCACGACTCATTGCCGGCGTACTACCAGCAGGAGCTCGACGGGCTCTACGCCGACTGGTGCGCGCGGAACAGCGTAGCCAAGCCGAGAGAGAGCGTGCGGGCTCTCCTGCGCGCGAACGACGCGGACGTCTGTCGCTTCTTGCTGGAGATCCAGGACGCAAACTTCCGCGAGCTCGAGGATCTGTTGCACCGTGAGATCGGCGTCAAGGCGCTGATCGCCGGTAGCAATCACTGGGAGAACCACACGCTCGACCTGGTTTCGAACGCCCGCTTGGACTTCATCGATCGGCACAAGTATTGGGACCATCCAGCGGGCGGCATCGTGCCGACGAGCGCGATCGTGAACGCGCCCATGACGCGGCGCATGGACAGTGACGAGAGCGTCATCGTCGCCAACGCCCGCCAGCGCCTCGCTGACCGGCCGTTCATCGTGACGGAGTG
>PMCG01000057.1 GCA_003155335.1 Acidobacteriota bacterium | reverse complement strand
ACCCCAGCCCCGAAGTGCGCCGACGCCGCGTCGTCTACTTCACGCCACAGGTAGCGACGAGTCTCTGGCCCAGCGCGCGCCCGGCGTGAATTGCGTCGCACAGCTCCAGCTCGCGCTTGACGTCCGCTGGCGGACAGTTGATGCAGGGCGACGGGCACTCCATCGTTGCGAGCAGCTTGAGGTCGCCACCGGCGGCGCAGGCAGCGCCCTTGAGCGACTCGAGCGCGCCTCGCGCGGCCTGTCGCACGCTCGGATCAGAGTCGACGCGCAGGGCAAACGCGATATAGGGCACGCCGTCGCGACCCGCCTTCTTCAATTCGCCGACTGCGCGGGTGCGCTCTGCCGCCGCGCACTTGCCGGAGCTCATCAGGCAACGTGCAAAGCGCGGGACGTCGATCTCCTCCTCGCCGCCGCCGGGTGTGCCCGGCGTCGGTCCCGGCTTCTTGAGGATCTCGAGATTCTTGGCGACCGCAATGAGCGTCTCGTTGGCCGGACCGGCCACCGCCAGAGCCTCGTTGTACGCCTTCTCGGCAGCAGCGATGTCGCGCGGCTTTGCCGTGAACTGCTGCGTGACGACGCAGCGCGCGATCTGGATGAGCGAGTCCGTCTTGGCGTTGGGGTCCAGGTCCGCGGCCTTGCGGAAGGCCGGGATGGCCTCGTCGCAGCGCTTCGCCTGACCCAGGGAGAGGGCAAACCCCAGTGCAGCCGGCGCGCTCTTGGGTTCGATCGAGAGCGCCTTCTGATAGGCATCGACCGCCTCAGGCGCGCGCCGCGCCATTCGCAGCACGTAGCCGAGGTTGATCCACGCATCGGATTTGTTGTAGCCCGGCGTCGAGACGACCTTCTGCAGCTCCACCACTGCTCGGTCGGTCTCCTGTGCGCGTCCCAGGGCGAGACCAAATGCCGTTCGGTAGTCGAGGTTCGCTGGGCTGAGCTCGACGGCTCGACCGAATGGGGCTACGGCATCGGTGATCTGGCCTTGATGGGTGTACGCGAGTCCGAGGAAGTAGTTCGCGTCGGCTGAGTCCGGCAGCAGCTTGGCGGCCTTTTCCAGCGCAGGCAGGGCCTTGGCGTAGTCGTCCTTGCGCAACAGCATCTCGCCGTAGGTGAGCTGGACGCCACCGCAGAAGGGGTTGGCCGGCGCCAGCTTCTGCGCCCACGGCATGGCAGCGGCATCGCGGCCCGTGCGATAGGTCGTCTGGACCAGACCGGCTGCGGCAGGGCAGAAGCCGGGATCGGTGGCAACGCTGGCCTGATAGGCCGTGATCGCCTGATCGTAGTTGTTGCTCTGCTCGAAGAGCTGTCCGACCGCCCACTGCACCAGCGGGCTCTTCGCGTCGAGGAAGGCGCCCTGCTGCGCGTCGCCGATGGCTGCGCCCCACGCGCCCGGCGTTGCTTTGGCCGCGGCGAGGCCTTGCACTGCCAGCGCTTCCGCTGACTGCGGATCCGCCTGTGTCGCGGCGCGCGCAGCCTCGACAGCGGCCGTGGCCTTTCCGTCCTGAAGCAGCGCCAGCGCCAGGCTCACGCGAGCTGACACGAGTGCTGGCGCCAGCGTGGTCGCCTTGCGCAGATTCGCCACAGCGTCAGCGGAACGGCCCAGCGCCAAGAGCGCCTCGCCTTTTGCCTGGTGGGCGGCACCGACCGCGGCGCCGACCGCAATCGCCCGGTCAGCGGTTTGAAGCGCGAGTGCGGGATCAGCGGCGCGCGCCTGAGCGCGTGCGAGGATCGCCAGCGTCTCCGCGTTTGCCTCGGCCTTCACGGCGGCGTCGGCGTCTGCGAGTGCCTGTGCGCCCGAGCCATGCAGCAGCTCGAAGTCCGCCAAGGCCGCGAAGATCGATGCACGCATCGGCCCGGGCGACGCTGGCGCCAGCTTGACGGCTTGGGCAAAGGCTGCGCCGGCATCGTCACGCTTGCCTGCGCGCAGCAGGATTCGTGCGAGCGCCAAGCGGCCTTCCGGATTCTGCGCGTCCTGGTCCGCGACCTTCTGAATGGTCTTGATGGCGTCCTGTATCGCCCTGTCAGCTTCATCGGGGCTCTTGTCCCTGAGGTCCTTGGCCTTACGCATCTGCTCCTCAGCCTTGGACACCGCGTCATCGAGCCGCTTGTCTGCCCAGGCTGAGCCTGCCGCCATCACCAGGCCCACCACCACTGCTGCCATCCATCGCATCTTCATGGGAGATTCAACCTCTGTCTTGAGTCTCAGATCAGTGACTTCCGCGCGTCTCAGCCGCATGCGGCTGAGGTAGGGAAAGGAAGAACCCCGCCTGCGCACGTGACGTGAAGACAATCACACCCGTTGTCTCTCCAACGGGTGACCGCGCTAGTGTACAACAGCCGCGCCACATGTGGGCGCCGTTGTGGCAGGAACGCCACGTTGGCTCGTGTCCCAGCGGCTCCAAACCCTTATCCTGTCGCGCGGTCAGCGCCAGGCAAACCGGCACGACGATTGCTACGTACTTAAAGCACAAGGGCCATGAGCTTGTTTCCTATGGTCATAACCGCCACGACACAACTCGCCAAACCAAGCCCTACCACCCCCACTGAGGGGAATTCTCCCTTCCACCTTGGTACGAGGGGCGCCGATGGCGCCCCTTGTCTCCTCCCCTAGGGACCCGCAAGTAGCTTGTTCCAGGACGGTTGAGTCGGGTTCTGCTGGTCGAGGCATGCCCGCGCGGCCACGCTGCCCGCGAAAATCCGTCGCGAGACTGAGAGCAGGCCGCAGGCTCAGCGCGGCGACGAAATCCGGAGCGTAGTGTAATCTACGACGGCACAGGTGGCGCCTGTCGGGTCTTCTTGGTGGCACGCGATGAAGAACGTCTTCCGGTCGGGGCAGCGGTGCGCGCTGGCGATTCTCGTGCTGGCAGGCGTGGCCGGCTGCACGCGCTCTGAGCCGGGGCTCCGGTTCCCGCAAGCCCCTGTCGTGCTCATCTCGATTGACACCCTGCGCGCCGATCATCTTCCCGCATATGGATACAAGGGCGTCGAGACGCCCCATCTCGATCGCTTGCGCAAAGACGCGATCCTGTTCGAGAACGCCTACAGCCATGTCCCGCTCACCTTGCCCTCGCACCTCACGATCCTCACGGGGCTTCTGCCATTCGAGCACGGCGTGCGCGACAACTTGGGCTATCACTTTGATTCGGCCTCCCACCCGACGCTTCAGCGCCTGCTGAAGGATCGCGGATACGCCACGGGCGGGGCCATCTCGGCGTGGGTTCTGCGAGCTGCGAGCGGGATTGGCGACGGCTTCGATTTCTACGAAGACAAGCTCGTGGCCCCGAGCGGCACAGACGCGGCGGGACGCGTCCAGCGTCGCGGAGACGAGACAGCAGCGCTGGCGGTGTCCTGGCTCGAGAGCGTGAAGGACCGCCCGTTCTTCCTCTTCTTCCACACCTACGAGCCGCATGCGCCATACGAGCCGCCGGAGCCGTACAAGAGCCGCTATCCGCTCGCGTACGACGGCGAGATCGCCACGAGCGACGCGGTCGTGGGCGGACTTCTTGACAACTTGCGGCGGCTGGGGCTCTACGACCGCGCCATCGTCGTGGTGCTCTCCGACCATGGCGAGGGCCTGGGCGAGCACGGAGAGGACGAACACGGCATCCTCCTCTACCGCTGGGCCCTGCGCGTGCCCCTGTTCCTGAAGCTGCCGGGCGGGGTGCGCGGGGGCACGACGATCTCGACACCCGTGGGATTGATGGACGTCCTGCCGACGCTGACGTCGCTTGTCGACGCGCCAACGCCGAAGGCCCTGCGTGGCCGATCGCTCCTCGCTGTCAGTCCGCCGGCCGAGCGCCTCTACGCCGAGACCTACTACCCGCGCATCCACTTGGGATGGAGCGAGCTGCGTTCGCTNNTCGACGCGCGCTTTGACTACATCGAAGGTGCGAAGCGTGAGTTGTATGACATCGTTCAGGATCCGAAGCAGCTTGACGATCTGGCTTCCGCGCAACAGGCAGTTGCGTCTGCTCGCCAGCAGGAACTCAAGAGCTATCCCGCCGAGCTGGCAGCCCCGGCCGCGATCGGCGCGGACGATGCCGAGCGGCTGGCAGCGCTCGGCTATCTCGAAGGGATCGCGCGCACTGGCGGAGGCGCGCTCCCAGACCCGCGTTCGAGCATGCACGTCCTCGCCGAGGTCAAGGCCGGCTTTCGCCTGGCCGCGGATGGACGCGAGGCCCAGGCCGTCGACGCGTTGCGCGCTGTGCTCAAACGCTACCCGGATCTCTTTGATGCGCGCTTCGAACTGGCAGAGATCCTCGGCCGCACGGGACGCTACGCGGAAGCATACGACGCGTACAAGGCTGCGCTCAGGACGTCACCGTCACTGGCAGGATCGACCGCCCTGGGTCTCGGACGGGTCTGTCTCAAGCTCAAGCGCTGGGAAGAAGCCGATGCGAACGCGCGTGTGGCTGTGCGCGCGAACAACATGCAGGGGCACGCGCTGCTGGCCCAGATCGCCTTGGCCCGCGACGACCTGGCCACGGCCGAGCGCGAGGCGCGGGCAGCCAGCGCTGACCCGGCCGCGGCACTCTCTGCTGCCGTTGTCCTGGCCGAAGTGGCTGTCCGGCAGGAGCGCTTTGGAGACGCGCTGGCCGTGATCGAGCAGGCGCAAGCGACGGCGAAGGCCCACCGGCTCGCCCTGGTCGCCGACTTGGACTTCCTGCGCGGCGATGCGCTGGCCCGTCTCGGCCGCTACGCCGAAGCTGAGGCGGCGTTCAAGGAGGAGATCAAGAACTTCCCTCGGAACTCACAGGCGTACACGCGTCTCGCGATCGTCTACGGGCTTCGGCATCGCACTGTCGGCGAGGTGGATCGCCTGCTGGAAGCTATGGTGGCCGCCAACCCGGGGCCAGACACTGTAGAGTTGGCTGCCAAGACGCTCGATACCCTTGGCGACGCACCAGGTGCCCGCGCCTGGCGCCGACGCGCTGCCGCGCGCTAAGCAGGGCGTTGACCGGCGGAGGCGATTTCCGCGCTATTGCATGGCCTTGCGCGCGGTCACTGAGGGCGCGATGAGTCCGCCCTCCTGCACGGGCACGGCGCGCCGCGCGCGGATGTCTGCCGAGGACGCCCCGACGAGCAGCTCCACTCGATCCTTTTCGATCACGAAGCTGGCCTTGGCTTCGTCCCAGTACGCGAGCTCCTCGGGCTTGAGCGACAACACGACGGTCTTCTTCTCTCCGCGCGCCAGAGCCACACGCTTGAAGCCGCGCAGCTCCTTCTGCGGCCGAGCCACCTTTGACCCGATGTGGCGCACGTACAACTGCACGACCTCTTCGCCGTCGCGACGGCCCGCGTTCTCGACATCCACGCTCACGGTGAAGGGCTTACCGCGCGCGACCGAATCAGCGCTCGTGCGCAGGTTCGAGTACCGGAAGCTCGTGTAGCTCAGTCCGAACCCGAAGGGGAAGAGCGGGCGGTCCTTGAAATACATGTAGGTCCGGCCCTTGCGGATGTCGTAGTCCATCATGGGTGGCAGTTGGTCGAGGGAGCGCGGCCAGGTCTGGACCAGGCGCCCGGCAGGATTCACGTCGCCGACGAGTACGTCTGCAAGCGCGTTGCCCATCTCTTGGCTGTTGTGCGTCAGATGCACGATGGCCGGGATGTGCTCGACCGTCCAGTTGATGGCAAAGGGAAAGCTNNGTGATCGACTTGCGGTCCACGGACTCCTTGCCGTCGCTCGGCAGAGGGCACTGGGCCCAGGGAGCATTGCAGGTAGGATGATTCCCGACCACGACGATCGCGACGTCCGCAGAGCGTGCCAGGCTGACCGC
>PMCG01000275.1:7151-9646 GCA_003155335.1 Acidobacteriota bacterium | reverse complement strand
TGCTCCATGCCTTTGAGCGAGACAAACCTCTTGCGCGCGCTGTCCGCGGGATTTTTCAGCCGCGCGTCCAGTTCGAGACTGCCGGCCTGGTAAACCATGAACATCGGGCAGCCGTCGGCCTGGATGCGCCGGTCGAAGACTTCGAGCACCGCCTTCTGCGAACGGAATTCGGCGGTGAAGAAGTGATTCAGCGTCTTGGCGCGCCGCATCTGGATGGCTTTGGAAATCATCACCGACCAGGCGACGATGGAGAAGACGACCAGGCAGGCGATGATGGCCTTGGCTTCCGGCGTGGCCTGCTCCCAGATATAGACCAGCTCATATTCGCCGGTTCGGGGACCGGCGGCGGCGAGAAGACAAGGTACATTCATTCCTGCACGATCTTTCTGCGCAAAATAGGTCGTGAGGAACCGACGCGCCCACGCGGAAATCGTTCAACCGATAAAAACGTCATGCCGATCCCGGCGACCGGCAGTGATTCTTCTAACACCATCCTGGGAAAATGCAAAAACAATTTGAAAAATCATAAGGGAGTCTTTCGGGTTCTGTCCAGAACCCAATTTTTCTCTTGCGCTTCTGTTGTGGGTGAAATCTGCTCTGGCGATGCCGGCCGAAAACCTTGATCGCTGAAATTCAAGAAATGTTCTCCTCCAGGCTCTTTCGCAGGAAAACACTCGACCATCTCCTCGGCGAAACTATCGAGCCCGAGCGCCAGCTCAAGCGCGCGCTTGGACCGGTGCAACTGACGCTTCTGGGCGTGGGCGCCATCGTGGGCGCCGGCATCTTTTCAACCATCGGCACCGCAGCCGCCGGAGGGGCCGATCACACCGGCGCCGGCCCGGCCCTGGTGCTCTCGTTCGCGCTCGTGGCGGTGGCCTGCGGGTTTGCCGCGCTGTGTTACTCGGAATTCGCCTCCATGGTGCCGGTGTCCGGGTCGGCCTACACCTACGCCTACGCCACGTTGGGTGAGCTTTTGGCCTGGATCATCGGTTGGGATCTGGTCCTCGAGTACACCGTGGCCTCGGCAGCCGTCGCGAACGCCTGGTCTGGCTATTTTCAGAACCTCTTGGGAATGAGGGCCATCAGACTCCCGTCGCTTCTGAGAACCGCTCCCTTCGACTACAAGCCGGAGCTGGGTCGCTTCGTGATGACCGGCAGCGTCATCGACATCACGGCGGTCTTGGTCGTGGCCGTGATCACGTTCGTTCTCGTGCGCGGCATCAAGGAGAGCGCTTCCTTCAACGCCACGATGGTAGCGATCAAGTTGGCCGTCGTGCTCTTCGTCGTTGGCGTGGGTGCGTTCTTCGTCAACCCGGCGAACTGGAGGCCCTTTGCCCCCTACGGTTACGCGGGCGTCCAGTTGTTCGGTATCCCGATCCTCGGCAAGACCGACGCGGGTGGCCATCCCGTGGGGATGTTCGCCGGTGCGGCGATCATCTTCTTCGCGTACATCGGCTTCGACTCCGTGTCCACCCACGCCGAAGAGGCCAGGCGACCCCATCGCGACGTTCCGATCGGCATCGTCACCTCGCTCGTGCTCTGCACGCTGCTCTACATCGCGGTGGCCGCCGTGCTCACGGGCATGGTGCCCTACGACAAGATCGACATTCACGCTCCTGTTGCCGACGCGTTCCGCCTGGTCGGACTCCCCTGGGCCCAGTTCCTAGTCGCCATCGGCGCACTGACCGGCATCACCTCCGTGCTACTGGTGATGATGCTGTCGCAGCCCCGCATCTGGCTGGCCATGGCACGGGACGGTCTGGTCTCACGCGGCTTTTTCGGTGCCGTCCACGAGCGTTTCCGCACTCCGTGGAAGTCCACCATCCTGGTTGGCGTCGTCGTGGCGGCAGTCGCGGGACTGCTGCCACTGCGTTTCCTGGCCGACCTGACCAACATCGGCACGCTCTTCGCGTTTGTGGTCGTCTGCTCAGCTGTGCTCATCATGCGCAAGCTGCACCCCGAGTTCGCCCGGCCCTTCCGCGTGCCGCTGGTGCCCTTCGTCCCGCTCGCAGGCATGGGCATTTGCCTGCTGCTCATGCTCTCGCTACCGCCTGAGAACTGGACGCGGCTCTTCGTCTGGCTCGCGATCGGGCTCGTGATCTACTTCTCCTACGGCCGCAAGCACAGCGTGCTGGCCCGCCTGCGCGCGGCAGAATCGGCCAAGCAGGAGTAGCATTAACACATGGGACGTTTCGCCGAGTTGTGCGTTGACGTCGCGGCCGAGGCCGATGCTGGCCCGGACGGCCTTGTTCTCCCCCAGGAGGCGATCGAGCGCCTGCGCGAGTCTGGCTGGGTCGACGGAGACATCGAGGACGCCCTTGAGTTCGTGCACGCCACGTTCGTGCAAGACGAGCTGATCGAAGCCGCCGACTCGCTCAGCGGCCAGCTCGTCGAGCTACTTGGCGCACTCGACGACGACGCGCGCTTCGCAGAAGCTGCGGCCGGACGCGCGCGACTCTCGCTCGACGCCATTCGCGGGCTCACGCGCCGCGTCG
>PMCG01000275.1:6252-7130 GCA_003155335.1 Acidobacteriota bacterium | reverse complement strand
CCTCGGCTACCTTGCATGTGGATGCGACCGTCGAAGAAGCAACCCTCCGCGATCGCGACCCCTTCAGCATGCACCTCTGCCTCGACATGTGCCGTCCCGCGCAGCTCTGCCCTGCGCCGTGCGGAGAGCTTGCCCTCGACGCGCCCCTCCACGATCAGGTAGCTGGCGCTGATGCGGCCCTTCACCGTACCCGTTTGGCGCACGTGGCAGAGGCCTTTGATCGCGATCTGGCCCTCCACCTCACCGCCGATCTCCACGGAGTCGTTGCCCTGAAGCTCCCCCGTGAGACGAATCCCCCGCGCGATCACGGTGGCAGGCGTTCTCAGGCCATCGGTGAAGCGTCTCTCGGGCTGAGGTTCGGCAGGCGGGGGCGGGACCAGCGACGCGCGCTTCTTCCAGAACATTGGCAGTCTCCGGAACGCGATGGTGATGCTAGCACAGGAGGCTCACTCCGAGCTCGGCGGTTTCGCCCCGCTTTCGCCGAAGCGCCGCAGCCAACCTTCCACGTCCTGCTCCCTCTCCGGCTTCTCGTTCGAGGGGCGCGTAAGCGCCGACGAAGACGCAGTGTCGGCCGCACGCTCGAGGGCGTTCCACTCGCGTGTCTGCATCGCGCGCGCGCCGCGCGTTCGGACATAGGAATACAGCGGCTTGTCTGACGTGACGACGATCCATTCCTGCGGATCCTGCGAGCGGTCGACGATGTCTCGGATCACCCCGTCGGCGTCGCCACCGGTCGGCGGGACGCGCACTGAGACCGGCCCGAGATCTTGCGCGGCCCTGTCGGAGCGCAAGGGCGCGCCGTCGAAGACGATCGTCGCGCGCATCCGGCGCCGACGACACAGTTCCGCGACGCGCTGCACGACCTCGCCGCGCCGGTC
>PMCG01000275.1:450-6228 GCA_003155335.1 Acidobacteriota bacterium | reverse complement strand
TTTCTCGTGACGGATCTCTACCGTCACGGGGCCACCGGATCTCTCAAAGCCGACGGCCCTTCCTATCAGAAAGACCTCTATTTCAGGGGAGGCAGGGTGCTCTTTGGCTCCTCGAACGATCCGCGCGATCAACTCGGCTCGATCCTCATCGAGGCTGGCCGCCTCACGCCCGAGCAGCTCGAAGAGGTCAACTCGAAGGTCGGCCCGGGCAACCCGCTCGCCAAGGTCCTTGCCGAGAGCGGCCTGGTCACGCAGCAGGAGCTGACCGACGCGGCCCGCTTGAAGGTCGAGCAGATCCTCGGCGATGTCCTGGGCTACAAAGAAGGCTCGTTCGAGTTTGAAGATGGCGTACTGCCCAAGGGAGCCGTGGACCTCAAGCTCCATACTGACCGCCTGGTCCTGGCCGCAGTCCGCCGTATCAGCGATCGCGCCTTTGTCCTCGGGCATCTCGGGAGCCTCGAGGTCGTATTGACTGCTGCCGCTGAAGCAAGTGCTGAGCTCCAGGCTGCGGCCGGCGAGCTGCTAGCGGAGATCGACGGACAACGTACGCTCAAGGAATCCATCGCGCGGACGAAGTTGGAGGAGTTCGACGGCGCGAAGGTCGCGTGCGCGCTCGTCTTCCTCGGTGTCGTCGCAGGCCCCGGTCTCCCGCCGGCGCCAAGCCCTGCCCGCACTGGCGACGATTCGCCGTTCTTCGTGAGCGAGCCTGCTGACGCCGGCCTAGACCTCGGTGCTGCGGCGCGGCAGGCCATGGACGAGTCAGCGCCACAGCCGGCGCCCACAGCGCCAGTGGCGCCGGCCGCCCTCGCGTTCGACGAGCCAGAGCCGATGATGACGCCAGCACCCAGCGCCCCAGCATCGGTCCGGGAACCCCCACCGCTGTCGCCCGCACCGCCAGCGCCGGTTCCTCCAGCCTCGTCCGCTGCGCCGCCACCCCAGGCGTCTATGCCCGACCTTGGCGAGCAGCCGTCGGAACGGCCGCTGTTCCCACGCATCGAGCCTCCCAGTCAGAGCGACATGGCAGCGATCAACGCCCTACTCGCTGCTCCGATTCCCGACTCCTCGCCGCGGCGAGCGTCGGCAACGCGGCGCGCAGCGCCGCGTTTCGGTCCGTCGAGCCCGCCACGCCGCCCAGCGGCTCAAGGCCGCAGCGGCTGGTCTGGCTTCCGCGTCGCGCTCGTCCTCCTACTTGTGCTCGCCGGCGCTGGCGGCGCCTGGTGGTACTGGGTCGGTCCGGGCGCAAGACAGGGTGTGCGCCCGGCCGCGCCTCAGCGCACGTCCATACTCGCGCCGACGCCGCCTCCACCGACTCTGGCCACGCCGCGACCGGAACTGTCGCCGGTGGCGCCCACAGTCCAGTCCACGACGTCGCCCAGCCCGCCGCCGACGCTGCGGCCGAGCCCTGCGCCGACGGCTACCGTGACACCGACGCCGACCGCCGCACCCGTGACAGCGCACGGTGCAGACGGCCGGGCCCTGCTGCGCGCGCGTCGCTTTGCGGAAGCCGGCCGTGCCTTTGCCTCAGAGGCGCGTGCGCTCCGCCAGCGCCACACCATCCAGATCCTTGTCGCCTGCTCTGACGAGACTCTTGACAAGACACTGCAGAGCGTCGGCAGCGAGGAGTGGTTCATCATCCCTGTCGTCTTCAAGGGCCGTCCCTGTCAGAGGCTGTGCTGGGGCACGTACGAAACGCCCGCTGCCGCGGAGAATGCCCAGCTTCATCTCCCCGGCTACTTCCGCAGCGGCGGCGCCCTCCCGCGCGTGGTTCCACTTGCGACGATCCTGCCCTGAACCGTACGCACGCCTGCCTCGCGGGCCAGCCAACTCCTGCCGAGACGCGTCGCTGCTCGGACGGCGGAGCCCGGGCCGTCACCGCACGCCGATGACGCCCGTGTCTCGCCGCAGGCGCCCCGCCGCGACGATCGCGCTCAAGATCGTCTGCGCGCTCACCGTGCTTGCGGCGTCGGCGGCCCAGGCCGACGTGATCACCTTGAGCAACGGGCGCGTGATCGAGGTCGACCGCACCTGGTACGAAGGCAATCAGCTGCGCTACGAGAAGGACGGCGCGGCCTTCGGCATCCCGCGGCGGCTGGTCGCCCGCGTCGAGCATGGAAGCCCTCTCCCGCCCAACCCTGACGTGCGGCGCGCGAAGCAGGAACTCGCGACGGGCCACGCTGCGGAGGCCGTGCGCCTCCTTACGGTGGCCATCGCCCGCGGCGATCAGTCGCCTGAGGCGCTCTATCTGCTCGTCGAGGCGCACCTGGCCTGCGGCGACCCGCTCGCGGCGCGTACCGCTGCCGAACAGGGCCTCAAGCTCCAGCCACAGGATGCGCGCCTGCACGCGCTACGCGGCGACGCTCTGTTGGCCTCCGGCGAGCGACTCGCGGCCGAGCTGGCCTATCGACGCAGTGCCCAGATCCATCCTGATCCCGAAGTTGCGCGCAAGCTCAACGAGCTGACCCCGCCGCCGCCGGCTGCACTCCCGCCGATCGGCGCGCAGCTCTGTATCCGCTACGACGGCAGCGTCAACGAGCCGTTGGGCGCCCAGGTCTTGGCTGCGCTGGGAGACGCCTTCGCCGAGTATGAGCGGCACTTCGGCACTGTTCTCACCCAACCCGTCACCGTCGTGCTCCAGACAGGCACTGAGTTTCAGGCTGACACGCGCAATCCCGAGTGGGCAGGCGGCATCAACGACGGCACCATCCGGGCGCCAGTGGGCGGCTTGGAGCGCGTCACGCCCGGCCTCCTCAGGGTGCTCCGGCACGAACTGGCCCACTCCTTCGTCACCGCTGCGACCGGCGGCAACTGCCCGACGTGGCTCCAGGAGGGCATTGCCGAGTGGCTCGAAGGGGCAGACGCTGCTCACGACGACGCGATCGTCGTCGCCGCGCTGCGCGAGCAGCGTGTCGTGAGTCTTTTGGCGCTCGATAGCGGGTTCCGACACCTCTCCGCAGCCGACGCGACACTGGCCTATGCGGAGAGCCACTCAGCCGTCGCTCACATCCTGCGGACCCGCGGCGAGCCAGGTCTGAAGCGGCTCCTGGCTGCCCTCGGCGACGGCCTCCCCATGGAAGAGGCGTTTGTGGTCGCGCTCGCGGACAGCTACACCGAGTTTCACCGCAGCTGGACCGGGCACTTGCTGGCGAACGCCCCGCACTAGGCGCCGGGTCGCCCACGCCAGTTACTGGAGCTGTGCCTCGAGTGCGGCGAGGTCTTCCCCCGCAGGGACCTGCTGCAGGATGCTGCGCTTCATCACCTCACGGAACAGCGTCGTCAGGAAGGTCTCGAAACGGTGCGCGATCTGCAAGAGAGCCGTCTGGCTGCCGCACTTCAGCATCTCGATGAAGAAGATCTCGAAGCCTGTCCAGTCGCGGTACATCAGGTACTTCATGCTCTCGTCGTAGAAGAGTGAGATCTCATCCCGCATGTTCTGGGCGGCGATTTCGCTCTTCTGCTCGGAGAACTCCCGCACAGCGCGAATCAGGCTCCCCAAGCCGTCGCGCAGCCGCACCGACTGATCGAGCTTGGCAGTGAAATCCGGGAAGATGTCGCCCCCGCTGATCCCGGGCTCGAACGCCTGTGCGATCTGCACGATCGATTGCTGGAAACAGTCCCGCAGGATCCCGTGGCTGTTTTCGACCCGCGCGCGGATGTTATCCGCCTGGCGTGAGACCGAGATGTCCAACAGCTCGGTGTTGATGACCTTCTTCAACTCCAGCGGCAGGCAGTAGACCAGTGAGTCGTAGATCTGGTAGAGCAGCCTCTCCTGCGGCATCGTCTTCAGCACCCGGCGCTCGATGTAGTTGAGCAGCAGGCGCGTCTCCGAGGTGATCAAGGAGAAGATCAGGACTGTGTTCTTAAGGTTCGCCTCGTCGAGGGACGTCGGGTCCGTGTAGGTGAGATAGTGCAGCAGGCGAAAGAGCTCCAGGAAGATGCGTGCCGCCTGCTTGCGCTCGACCGGCTCGTCGATGCGGCGCACGATTGCCGCAATCGTCGGGTTCGTGATGCGATCGTGGATCGGCTTGAACTTCTTGTCGATCAAGAGCGCGATCAAGTGGCTACGCCGGATTTCGCGATAGAGCACGCGCCCCACGGCCGCAAAGGTCGCGTAGCGCATTCGCGACAGCTTCACCAGGTCCGTGAGCAGCAGATGCGCGTCCTCGAACGCCTCGCGCAGGAGCGTCAGCCCCGCCTCGGGTGAGGCCTGCCGCATGAGCTTCTCGATGTACGGGTCGATCAGGTCGTCCTTCTTCAAATAACCTTCGACGTACTGATCGAAGCGCGTCTGGTTGACCTGCTCCTCTGTCAGGATCGCGGTGCACAGCTGCACCACCCGCAGGATCACGTTGTCGACGAGCCGCAGCTCCTCCGACCAGTTGCGCAGCGCGAGCTGCTTGGCCTCCTTTTCGGACAGCGGCTGGTTGCGGACGCGGAAGAAGCGTTCGAAGCTGCGCAGCCACATCTCCAGCTCGAAGAGCTCCTGCGTCCGTCCGGCAGCGTCTACCTGGGTGAGCCACTCCCGGAGCTGCCCGCGCAGGAACTCCGACTGTCCGTCCGTGCGACGCGCGCCTTCGATCCAGGGTGCTTGGGGCATCGCTTTCCGAGCCACATTATACGTCCGTGCAGCGCGTCAGCCCCAGCAAAGCCACGCTGGCCGTTGCCGCATGTGATGCTGGTCACAGCGCGGCGGCCACATTGACCCCGGCACGAGCTTGCCTGTAAGATGCCATCCCATTTGTGGAGGGACGCGACGGGATGGGCCTGCCGCACTGGTTGTCGACGCTCAGCACGAAATGGACCGCGGCGCCGCTGCACTCGCGTCTGCTGCTCGCCTTCGCAGTGTGCGTCTTCGCCGCCGAGCTGATCATGCGCCGCTGGGCGCGTCGCTCACGCTTCTACGCCGCGTGGACGCGTGTCTTCCAGGCCGTCGGTCACGTCTGGACGGTGGTGCTGCTCAGTGTGGTCTACGTCGTGGCCGTCGGACCGATCCACGTCGTGATGCGCTTGCGCTCCAAGGACATGCTGGACCGCAGCCTCGACGGCAACGAATCCTCCTGGCGCGACCATGTTCCCAATCCCTTGGGCCCGGAGGCAGCGGCACGGCACCAGTTCTAGGACGCGCGCGAGTGGCGCTTCCGCCGGTCGCTGCGGAAGAAAAGACAGGTTCATGAACGTACTGGGTATTTCCTGCTTCTATCACGACGCCGCTGCCGCGCTGCTGCGCGACGGGCAAATCGTCGCGGCCGCGCAAGAAGAGCGCTTCACCCGCAAGAAACACGACTCCGACTTTCCCCTGCGCGCGGTCAAGTACGCACTCAAAGAAGGCGGCATCGGCCCCGGCGACCTTGACGCTGTGGCCTTCTACGACAAGCCGCTGATCAAGTTCGAGCGCATGCTCTCCACGTATGTGGCGACCTTCCCGCGCTCCTTCCCGTCCTTCAGCAAGGCCATTCCCGTGTGGCTGAAGGAAAAGCTGTGGGTGCCATCGATCATCCGCCGCGAGCTCAAGCCCTATGCCGGGCCGATCCTCTTCACCGAGCACCACACCAGCCACGCCGCCTCAGCCTTCCTGGTCTCGCCTTTCGAGGAAGCCGCCATCCTCACCGTTGACGGCGTCGGCGAATGGGCCACCGCTTCCTATGGCGTCGGGCGCGGTACCGACATCACGCTCTTCAAGGAGCTGCACTTTCCCCACAGCCTCGGGCTACTGTACAGCGCGTTCACCTACTACCTGGGTTTCAAGGTCAACAGCGCCGAGTACAAGGTGATGGGCCTGGC
>PMCG01000275.1:0-428 GCA_003155335.1 Acidobacteriota bacterium | reverse complement strand
CGAGCGCGAGTTCGACATCGCCGCGTCCATCCAGAAGGTGTGCGAAGAGATCGTGTTGACGATGACGCGACACCTGCACAAGCAGACCGGCCTCACGAAGCTCTGCATGGCCGGCGGGGTTGCGCTCAACTGCGTCGCCAACGGCCGCGTCATCAAGGAAACCCCGTTCAAGGACCTCTTCGTCCAGCCAGCCGCTGGCGATGCGGGAGGCGCCGTGGGCGCCGCGCACTACGTCTACAACACCCTCGGCAAGCGGGCTCGCGGCCCTGCTTGGAACGACGCCTATCTTGGGCCAGCCTACTCCGATGCGGACATTCAGGAGTACCTGGACGGTCACAAGGCCCCGTACCGGCTCTTGTCAGACAACGAGATCGCCGCAGCCACCGCCAAGCTGATCGCTGACGGCAACGTCGTCGGCTGGTTCCAGG
>PMCG01000200.1 GCA_003155335.1 Acidobacteriota bacterium | reverse complement strand
TGTGCGAAGTGCTGGCTCCGGCCATTCCCGCGATCCAGGTGGTGGACCCGACGCTCACGCTCACCGGGCTACGGCTGATCTGGGAGAGGAACCGGGTCGAGACGCCGGAATGAACGCGCTGCCTGTAGGCGCTGGTGCAGTCGACCCGGAGGCTCAGTATTTCCAGGCGGTCGAGGAGTACTTCGTCGGGCTGCGTGGCGACCCGCTCATGCTCTCGAACGCGGATTGGCTGCTGATTCGGCGCTGGCGTCGCGCAGGCATCCCACTGCGGATCGTGCTGCGGGGCATCCGCGATGCGCTGGACGCGCACGCGCACTCGTGGGGTCGCGGCCGCAAGATCGGCAGCCTCAGGTACTGCGAGCGCGAGGTGGGGGCAGCGCGCGAGCGCTGGCACCGCGCGCTGCGCCTTGGTCAGGACGGCGAGCTGAGCCATGTGGCGCAGCTCCAGAATCTGGCGCGTGGGCTGCGCGGTGCACGCGAACTGCCGACCGGTGTCGCAGACGCCTGCGTCGGGGTGGCCGAGGAGATCGAGGTGCAGCTCGGCCTTGAGACGGAACCCGCCGCGGTCGAGGGCTGGCTTCAGGAGCGCGAGCAGCGGCTATTGCAGGCTAGCCGGCACGCGCTAGACGAGCAGGCGCTGGCAGGCTTGGAGATGGCAATCGAGCGAGACCTCGCGCCCTATCGGGAGCGCATGCCCGCAAGCGTCGTTCAGCAGGTGCGCAAGGAGGCGTTGGCGCGCGGGCTACTCGCGCGCTTCGGTCTGCCGCGCCTGAGCCTGTTTCACACAGGCTAGGCGGGGATGCGGCGATGGAGCGGGGGACATTGCTCGATGTGGATGTGGAGAAGGCCGTCTTCCGCGGCCTCGGCCTGGCGCGCCACGACGGGCAGGTCATCCTCGTGCATGGCGCGTACCCCGGCGAGCGCTGGCGTGTGCGAGTCAGTGAGACCGGGCGTCAGTTCTTACGTGCCGAGGCGGAGGAGCCATTGCGGACGATCGCGGGGCGCCGCGCATCGCCCTGTCGCTGGTTCCCGGATTGCGGCGGTTGCACCTACCAGGACCTAGCGTACGCGGAGCAGCTGGCGCTGAAGCGCGCGGTCTTGACCGACGCGCTGACACGCGCGCGAGTGTCGTGGCCCGGAGAGATTGAGGTCATCGACTCGCCCGAGCGCGCTTGGCGCACACGCGCGTCACTGCACGTTGAAACCACCGACGCTGGCGCGCATCTCGGGCTGACGGCGGGCGCCAGTCACCGAGTGATCGATTTCGATGTCTGCCTGCAGCTCTCCGATCGCGTCAATGCGGTCGTCGGAGCGCTGCGCGCCGTGCTGCGGCGAGAGCCCGGCCTGGCAGCGCGCACGCGGCGCGTGGAGTTGGCTGAGTCTCAGGCAGGTGACACGCGCATCGTTGCCTTCGTGGGCGAGTTGGGACCGGGCGAGCTCGCTCGGCTAGCCGCGATCGGCGGTGGGATCCCCGATTTGAATGGCCTGGACGCTGTCGTGTGCCAAGGCCAGCGGCGGCGCTTTGTGTCTCTCCGGGGGGAGACGCACGTCAGTTCCACACTCGATGGCGTCGAGCTGCGCTCCCACGTCTTGTCATTCTTCCAGGCGAATCGCTTCCTGCTCGACGCGCTGGCAGCGCAGGTGGTGCGCGGGATTCCCGAGGGCGGTTGCGTACTGGATCTCTACGGGGGCGTGGGGCTGTTCTCTCTCGCACTCGCCAGGCGGGCGGAGCAGGTGGTCTGCGTTGAGGGCGATCCATTCGCGGCAGAGGATGCGCGGGCCAACGCGCAGCGCGCCGGACAGTCCAACGTGCGCGTCGTGCGCGGCGACGTGCTGCGCGCATTGCAGAGTGAGCCGTCCCACAGGGACGAGCGCATCGTTCTGGATCCGCCACGCACAGGCCTGGGCAAAGGAGTGGTGCAGGCGATCGCGCTGCGGGAGCCGGCCGCTATCGTGTACGTGTCATGCGATCCGCCGACGCTGGGGCGGGACCTGGCACTGTTCGCAGCGGCTGGGTATCGCGCACAGCGGATCGCGGCGCTGGACCTCTTTCCCAATACGTTTCACATCGAAACCGTCGCGCAGTTAGCGCGAGTCAGCTGATGGCCGGGCCGCGAGACGGCGCAGCGCCCCGGCCGGAATGGGCGTCATCGCCGCTCCTCGCTGCTGCTGGTGCCTTTGCCGCTGGTGCCGCCATCGGCGCGGTTGCTGAGGCCGCGACTGGGTTACTACTCGCGCTCGCCAGCGTCGTCGCCCTGCTGGCGTACTTGCGGCCGGGGAGCCGTTGGGCGCGGACAGGGCTGTGGATCGCGGCACTTGGCCTCGGCGTGGCGACCGCCGAGGTCGAGAAGATCGAGTACGAGAGTTCGTCGCTGCGACGTTTTGTGCGTGCCCATGCCGTGGGTGAGCCGCAGTTGATGCGGCTGGACGGCACACTCGCGCAGGATCCCGACGAGGTCGGGCAGCGCTGGTCGCTGGTGCTCGACGTTGAGCGCGCGACAGTCGACGGCATGGTCAGGCCGCTCAAAGGCCGGGCGCGGGTCTACGTGGACGGGCAGGCGCAGCGGCCGGCCTTGATCGAGGGCGACCGCGTGGGCGTTTGGGCTCGGGTGAGTCTGCCGCGGGCGCAGCGCAATCCGGGTTCCTTTGACAGCGCGGCGTATTTTCTTGGGCGAGGGACGCATGTCGTTGGTTCGTGCAAGACCGCCGAGCTTGTCGAGACCGCGACACGAGGTCGCGCCGAAGGACTGCGTTCTGCTATTGCGCGGCTGCGGGACGGCGCTCGACACAGGCTTCTGACCGCGCTGGGGGACGACCCAGCCGCGTCGATCGTGCGCGCCATGGTGCTGGGAGATCGCGCGGGCCTGACAAACGAAAGTGAGGAGGCCTTCCGGATTGCCGGGACCTACCATGTCCTGGCGCTCTCCGGAGCGCAGGTGGCGCTCGTCGCCGGGCTGCTGCTGGGAGCGCTGCGCTTCTGTCGCGCCCCGCCGCCGCTTGTGGCCGTGATCGCGGGCAGCGCGGTTGCCGTGTACGTCACGTTCGTCGGCGCGGAGACTCCTGTTGCGCGCGCCGGTGTGATGGCAGGCGCGCTCCTGCTCGGGCTGGCGCTGAGCCTGTCCGGCGAGGCGGCGAACCTACTGGGCTTGGCAGCGCTCCTGCTGCTCGCCTGGCGGCCTTCCGCGATCGCGGACGTGGCGTTTCAGCTCTCCTTTGTCGCGACACTGGCGATCATCTGGCTGGTCCCACTGCTGACGCCCTGGCTGAGCCGCGCACCGCGCTGGCTGGCGCTGCTCTTGGCCTCATCCATGGCCGCGCAGATCGGCGTTCTGCCGTTCATGGCGGTGGACTTCCATCGCCTCGCGCCGGCCGGGCTCGCGCTCAACATCATCGCGGTCCCGTTGGCGTCTGTGGTGCTCATCGCAGGGTTTGCGGTTGTGTTCACGGGCGGCTGGGCGCCGCCTTTGGCGTGGGTGGCCGGCCGCGTGGCATGGGCTGCGGCAGAGGGGATGCTGCGTTCGAGCGCCTGGGCCAAGGCGATCCCTGGCGCGGACTGGCGAGTCGTGACACCGCCCGTGTGGCTACTGCTGCTGTACGGCCTCGGCGCGGTGGCGTTCGTATGGCGCCCGGCGCGCCGCCGCTCAGCCGCCATCGTTCTCGCGCTGACGAGCATCGGGATCATCGTTGGCACCGGTGGGCCGATCGGGGATGGTCGACTGTGCCTGACCGTGTTGGATGTCGGTGCGGGCGATAGCCTGATCCTGCGCTCTCCCCTCGGACACGTGGTGGTGGTCGACACGGGCGGGAGCAGGGATAGCACCGGTCCCGACATCGGCGAGACCGTCGTGGCGCCGTACCTCTGGTGGCTCGGGGCCCAGGCGCTCGACGTGCTGGCGCTGACGCATGCTCACCGAGATCACGTTGGCGGTGCGCCTTTTCTGACGCGTCATTTTCGCGTCGGCGAGGTGTGGACGCGTCCGGCCGAGCAGCACGGGAGCTCGGGTCTGCCAGAGGAACTGATACCCCTCCCTGATGTGCCACCATCGAGACGGAGGGCGGTCGCGCGCGGTTTCCGGCGGCTGTGGGATGGCGTGGAGATCGAGGTGCTCTGGCCGCCGCTCACTCTGCCTCCTGGAGACTGGTCCGAGAACGACCGGTCCCTGGTACTTCGGCTGCGTCTCGGCGACGTGCGCTTTCTGCTGACTGGAGACGCTGGCAGCGCGGTCGAGAGCTGCCTTTCGCCCGGAGGCGTGGATGTCCTCAAGGTCGGGCACCATGGTAGCCGCTTCAGCAGTTCCGACGAGTTCTTGGACGAAGCGCACCCGCGCGTGGCCATCTTCTCGACAGGCGGCGAACTGGCGCCACGGCCAGAGGTGCTGGCGCGGTACAGGGCGCACGTGGGGCTCATGTTGCGCACGGACAGTTGTGGCGCGGTGATGGCGGCGACAGACGGCAAACGGCTGTGGGCTGGACCTGCCGACGGCGGCCTCTCTGCGGTGGCGCGTCTGGCGCCGCGCGAGACGGCACCAGCGCGTTTGGCGGCGCCGTGATCACGTGGTACATTGCGTTGGTTTTCTTGGGTTCGGGGCGTGGCTCAGCCTGGCTAGAGCGCTTGGTTCGGGACCAAG
>PMCG01000270.1:1231-2879 GCA_003155335.1 Acidobacteriota bacterium | reverse complement strand
CCTCTGCCCGCCGCCATCGCGACGATGCTCCGAGCTGGCAGAGGACGAAGCGGCGAATAGTCAGCGTCGTACGTGCGCCGCGCGATCGAACCGCACTACGCTGCAAGGCGGGCGCGTTACCGCGCCCCCTTGCCTTGCCTGACTACACTCTCCGCCCGCTGAGCAAGTTGAACAACAAGATGATCACCGCCACAACCAGCAGCACATGGATGAACCCACCCATGGTGTAGGAGCTGACCATCCCCAGGAGCCACAGCACCGCCAGAATCACGAAGATCGTCCAGAGCATTTTGCCTCCTCGGCTTCGGCCGGCCGCGAATGCGAGCCAGCATTCTCTACAGGAAGCAAGCGCTGTGCCGCGCGTTGCGAGCGAATGAACGCGACGATTCGGCCGTTTGTCAGAGACGGCGCAAGCGCACCAAGGGCGTTTCCATGTACGCTGTAGAATCTACAAAGAGCTGAGCATTGGATGCCCCTGCTGCGCCGCCTCCTGATCCGCGACTGAAGTCAACGACCTCGCCCCGCGCGTCGATCGTCGACGACGATGCCCTCGAAGCGGCAAGCGCCTCGCTCGCACGCGGCCATATGTCCGCGCCGCGCTGGCGCGGGAGTTGCACTGAGGGNNTCGAGCCAAGGCGCCGTCTGGCCGTCGCTGGCTGTGGCGGCTCGTGACGTTGGGCCAGTGCGTGCTCGGGTCTGTGCTCATCTGGCAATGGCTCTGCACCAGCACCTATCGCCTCTACCTCGACGAGCGGCAAGCGCCCAGGGCCTCAGCGTCCGCGTTCGCCCGACAACGGTTTGAGGTGCGCGGGGACCGAGTGGAGCCACAGATCTTGGCCACCGAGGAGGAGCATCTCTCCTTCCCCGTCGCCTCTCCCGGGCCATCCCAGCTACGCGTTCGAGTAGTTCCCAGCGGCCAAGCCACGGTCGAGATCGTGGTCGTGGACCGGGACGCTCGACGGACGCTCGTGCGTCGCACGCTGTCAGAGGCCACCGAGATTGCACAACCGCTGCCGCCGACCGCCAGCCTCATCGAGCTCGGCAACCGGGGCGAGGTCCGCTGGTCCGATCCGCGGGTGGTGCAGAATCTCTGGACTTGGCCGTGGCTGCTGGGTCTCGTGGGACTTCTCGGGCTGACTGGCTATCGGGCCGGACATGCCCGTCTCCGCGGCGCTCCGGTGACGAGCCGTGCGCGCACGTTTCTGCTCGGCGGCATCACCACCGCCATCAGCGCCGTCCTTTGTCTCGGCGCTCTGGAAGTCGGCCTGCGCGCGCTCGGCGACCGTCTTCCCTCTTGGATTGCGGTCCAGCGCAGGGACCTGGGCGAGTTTCGAGCAGATCCCCGCTGGCAAGACTCGGCACTCTACGGCCCGCGCCTGGCCCCTCGGCTCAGAACCTTCTGCGAGTGGCAGCACGGCGACATCGTCCGCATGGGCTTCCTTCCGCCTGACCTCGTTCGCCATCCGGTCTACCGCTTTCCCTTCGTCACCGATGCCGACGGTTTCCGCAACTCCGCAACGGAGTCGCCAGGCACCTTGGTGGCAGCGCTGGGAGACTCCTTCACAGACGCCATGACGCTGCCGGCAGAGCTGAGCTGGCCGGCACGTCTCGCGGGTCTGCTGGGCGTGAGCGTTCGCAACTACGGTAC
>PMCG01000270.1:0-1192 GCA_003155335.1 Acidobacteriota bacterium | reverse complement strand
TGCTCCGAAGCAGGGATGGGAATTCAAAGACGTGATCGCGCGCTTTGACCAGTTCTATGTGGTCAGCCTGTACAAAGGAGCGGCCGAGTTCCTCCGTGATCGCGCCGGGAGCCGCGCGAACCAGAGCTCGTCCCAACTGGACTATAGCGGTGAAGACCTCAGCGCTCCCGCAGCCGCAAGCCCGACCTTCGACCGCGGTCTCTTTGCCGTGCCTGTGGCCGGCCGCACGCTGCGCTTCGCGTTCCTGCCTCCCTACCTCGACCGGTTGGAGGTTTCCAAGGAACAGCTCCAGGCGTCTCGCGGATGGGAGGTGACCCGCCAGTCGTATCAGGAAATGGACCGGCTCGTGCGCGCACAAGGGGGACAGCTCGTCGTTGCGTTCATCCCGTCCAAGGCCCAGGTGTACCTGCCGCTGCTCTCGGTCTCCTTCTCTCCCGTCGAGCTGGAACGGTCACTGCAAATCTGCCTTCGCCGGCCCCTTCCTCCCAGTTTGGACGCCATGATGAAGAACCGGCTGGCGCTCAACGATCTGATGCGCGACTTCTGCGCAACGGAAGGCATCGCGTTCTTGGACCTCACCGAAGTGCTCCAGGCGAAAGTGGGCGCCGGCTACAACACGTACTTTCCGGACGATTCGCACTGGAACGCGGCCGGACAAGAGACAGCGGCGAGCGCGATCGCCAGCTTCATGCGGGCGCGTGGCCTGTGAAGCGGGCCGCGCATGGCCTCTGCCCTTGCGGCTGGCTCGACGGATAAGGCCCGGCGCCAGGAATTGCGCGCCATCCCCAAACGGCTCTGAAGGCAATACTGTGCCCAATGAGCATCCCCAGCGGAGGCATGATGGGACTTTCAAGCAAGACGCCGGACGAATCTCAGCGCCCAGGTAGCGGCCCTGGCAGAGACGATGCGCGTGCTCCCTCTCAGTTGTTGGAGGCGGCGCGTGCCAATACCGACACCGTCCTAAAGGGTCTCGAATCGCGACTGGACGGCCTGAGCGCAGCGGAAGCCGAATCTCGCCTGAGGCGGTTCGGGAAGAACGAGATTGCCCAGGAAAAGCGCCAATCCGCCGTGATGCGCCTGCTGGGCAACGTCAAGAATCCGCTGGTCCTCCTGCTCATGGCGCTGGGCGTCCTCTCCTTTCTCACCGGCGACCTGCGGGCGACCGTCGTCATCTTCGTGATGGTGGTCCTGG
>PMCG01000126.1:2658-11130 GCA_003155335.1 Acidobacteriota bacterium | reverse complement strand
CTGCAGAGCCTGACGACCGTCAAGGACAAGCGCGGCGATCTGGTGGTCATGAACCGATCCGGCTCCCTGGTGCTGCAAGACGCCAAAGGCCGCGAGCGTGAGCGCCACGCGGTTGTCTACGGCGCCAAGCTGAAGGTCAAGGAAGGCCAAGAGGTCAAGCAGGGCCAGCTCCTGGTGGAGTGGGATCCCTACTCGTTCACGATCCTGACCGAGGAGGGCGGTATCGCAGCGTTCAAGGACATCGTCGACGGCCAGACCGTGCACGAGCAAGTGGACGAGAACACGGGTCTGTCAGCCCTGGTCATCATGGAGTCCTCGGACGAGCGCAAACAGCCGCGTGTCGAGATCAAGGACCAGAAGGGCAAGAGCGTACGCAAGTACCTGCTGCCGTCGGGCGCCCACCTGATGGTGGACGACGGCAGTGAGGTCTCGCCGGGCGAGGTGCTGGCCAAGATCCCGCGCGAGACGGCCAAGACCAAGGACATCACCGGCGGTCTGCCGCGCGTCGTGGAGCTCTTCGAGGCGCGTCGGCCGAAGGAGCCCGCNNCCACGCGGCGCGCACATCAACGTCCAGGAGGGCGAGCGCGTCAAGGCTGGCGAGGCGCTGATGGACGGACCGATCGATCCGCACGACATTCTGAGGGTGCGCGGCGAGAAGGAGCTGCAGCGCTATCTAGTCGACGAGATTCAGGAGGTCTACCGTCTGCAAGGCGTGAACATCAACGACAAGCACATCGAGGTCATCACGCGCCAAATGATGCGCTGGGTCAAGGTTGAGGACGTCGGCGACACCGTGTTCCTGATCGACGAGGTGGTCGACCGCTTCCGCTTCATGGCCGAGAACGCCCGCATCGGCGCGGCTGACAAACGCCCAGCGACGGGCCGGCCACTCCTGCTTGGCATCACCAAGGCCTCACTGTCGACNNTCTCCGCGGCCAGCTTCCAGGAGACGACGCGCGTACTGACGGAGGCCGCCATCACCGGGAAGGTGGACCTGCTGCGAGGACTCAAGGAGAACGTGATCATGGGCCGGCTGATTCCGGCCGGGACCGGCATGGAACTCTACCGGCGCATCACGATTCCAGAGGAAGTAGTCGAGCAGCCGGCGGTCTCCGCGCTAGAAGGCGAATACGCGCCCGAGTACCTGGTCGAACCGGAACACATCAAGGACGGCGTCGAGCTGTAGCGGGCGCTTCAGCCGACACAAACACGAAGGGGCAGGCTCTTAGGGCCTGCCCCTTCGTCGTCTCACTGAGGCCTAGCGGCGATTCATGAATCGCCCTTACCTGCTTGCCCTACGAGGCGCGATCGCGCAGGCGCTTGAGCGTCAGCTCCAGGTCGACGATCAGGGCTTCGGTGGTGTTGTCGAGCTGGTCGATCCCGCGGTGGAGCTGGCTGTAATCGGTCTGCTCGGGCTCCTCGCCCTCCTCCACCATCTTCTCGATGCGAGCCGTCCACTCCATGAGGTTCTGCAGGCTCGTCTCGGCGTGAGAGTCCAGGTGGGAGACTTCGGTCCGGCCGAGATCGAGCCCGCGCAAGAAGGCGCCGATCTCGCGCCGTCGGCCCCGCACGCGCTCGATCACCCCGGAGAAGGTCCGGCGCGCCTGGGCCCGCGACGGAAGCAGCGGTTCAATCACGCCGCTGGCAAAGCGCTCTACGGCGGTGGCCAGCAGTCGCTTGGTGTCCTCGGCGGTCGGCTCCGCCTCGGAGAGGCCACGCTTGGTGAAGACCTCTTGCAGTCCCTCCGGTGCCACAGCATGCTCGGCCGCGACGCAGCCACGGAAGAAGTAGAGCGTCTCCTCCGCCGTCTGACTGCCGCCGGGGAGCAACAACTCTCCCGGTGTGTATGTCTTGCCGTCGCGCCGGCCTCCTCCGCCTTTGCGCGTGTGCTTCTTCGGGGTCGCAGTCGCCGCGCGCCCCTCGTCGTGACGTCCGGGGCCGCCCGACGGCGTGGCGCCGCGGCCGAGGGGAGGGGCGGACTGCGCCCTCGCCTTGCCCTTGGCTGCCGGAGGCGCCGTCCGGCCCGCGGTCTTGGGGGTGGCCGCCGCGTGCCCCGCGGCCGGTCGAGGCTTCGGGTGAGGCTTGTGCAGCGCCTTCTTGGCTGCCGGTTTCTTTGACTTTCGCGCAGTGGACATCGGCATGCTCCTACGGCAAGAACTTCTCCGGGTGCTTCAGTTTCGCAGGCAGGTAGGCATCCATGACGAAGTTCAGATCGAACTTGGCAAAGGCCTGCTGCTCCGCGCGCACTCCCAGCTTGAGCAACTGCTCGAGGGCGTGTGCCCACTCCGGATAGTGCTGAAAGAAGGGATCGTTCTTGAGCGCGTCTTTGGCCCGCTTGACGTCGACGTCCTTCAGCGGGTGCGTGGGCAGTTTGTACTCGCTTATATCCTGTGGCGTGACGCCCAGGAAGCGCGCCTGCGGCACGCAGAAGAAGGCATTCAAGTGGGCGTTGTTGCCCGAACCGACCTTGAGCGTCCTGTAGATGTTCGCGATCCCGTACGGGTCGCAGTCCACGAAGACATAGACCGGGATCTTCTTCTCGTCCGCCAGACGGCGGATGAAGCGGCGCACGGCGCGCGTCGGCACCCCTGCCATCGAGACCAGGATGCAGTCGGCCTTGTCCCAGTACTTGTGGCGATTCAGCCGATCGAAGATGCCTCCCGTCTCGATCGCGAGTATGAACTTCGCCTTGGTCTTGAAGCCGAGATGCTCCACCTCAGGTGGGATGCCGTAGGCCCCTGAGCCGAACTTGGTGCAGTCGATGTCGAGCGTGCGGTTCGAGCCTGGCGCGGCTCGGTCGACGACGACGAGCTCGCCAGCCACCAGTCCGCCGTGCTCATCCGGCGTGAAGCAGAGCTGCTCCTTGTTGACTCCGAAGAAGGCCTCGATGTCGTCGAGGATCGTGTCGGACTCTACCTGGTCTTCGCAGCGCGCGTCTTCCCAGTTCTTCGTCTGATAGTAGGCATCCCGCTTGGTGGCGCGGTCGTCTTTTTCGATGAGCTCCCGAGAGAGGGCGATCATGCGCAGGGTCTGGGCGAAGGTCTTGACCGTCGATACCGTCAGGGTGCGTTCCTTCTGCTTCCCGGCCAGCTCGAAGTAGCCCTTGCGTGGCGTGTAGCGCACGTTGGAGAGGTTGCGCAGGGGGAACTTCATGGACGGCTTGCGCCCGGTCACAATTCGGCTGTGGATCTCCCGCGCCGAGGAGACGATCTGCTGCACGACTGGATGTGTGCTTGTCTTGGATTTGGACAACGTTCGCCCCTAAGGACGCGCCACAGGCCGACGAAGTGTACCACTTTCCGAAGAGGCGACGGGAAACCGGACAGAAAGAACCCCCGACGCCGTGGAACGACGCGACGCCGGGGGGAGGGAGAGAGAGCTGAACGCTACAAGTTAACGACGTCCGCCAGCAGATCTGCGCCTTCGTTGTAGTAGATGAGGTCGAACGGCTCATGGGCCGCAGGCATTGGCGACAGCCTGTCGGCCTCAGCGCCGAGCCAATTGGCGAGCTGGCGCCGCGTCTGTTCACCAGGTCGTGGGGCGGCCAGAAGTCCAAGGGCTGCGCCAGCGGCGCCTCCCGCGAGCGCCATTGCCAGATACGTCATTCTCTTGCTCATGAGCCCCTCCTCCACTGCAGCACCGGAAGTCGCCAACCTGGGACCCCCGCGCTGTGACGGCCAAACGATATGCAAACGTCGTGCCGCCTTTGCGGATCGCCTGCCGCAGCGTCTCTATGCGAAATGCGCGCGAAGACGGCCTGGCGGTGTGTGGGCGGAAAACCGCGGTGAGCGTGGCCTGCACGCCGCGACTAGCGCGGATCGAGGTCTGCTATCCGGCGCGCTAGAGCAGTGAGTGAGTCGGAGATGCCCTCGAGATTGGTGAGGATCACGACCGCGATCTGGGTGTCCGGACGCAGATAGAGGCACGCGCTGACCTGGGGTTGTGCGCCTGTGCACCAGGCCTCGACCCTGGCATTCTTGTCCGACACGATCCANNCAGCGAAGCGGCCAACGTCCGTGACGGTTCCGCACAGTCCTCCGCCGGGGATCCTGTTACTGGTGTCGGTGAGAGGGGAGTTTCGTACCCGACCCGAGCTGTCTTTGAAGTAGCCGGCCGCCCGCGCGGGGATCAGCTCGAAATGGTCGTCAATCTGGGTGCGTTCCATCGACGCCGGGCGGAAGACGTCTTGACGCAGGTAGTCGCCGTAGCTCATCCCCGAGACGCTCTCCACGACGCAGCCCAGCAGAGTGTATGCGTAGCTGGAGTAGAGCGTCTTGGTTCCAGGCTCGTGCGCCAAGGGGGAATCAGCGAACGCCTGCAGCGATTCGCTCAGGCTCGCGTAGTGTCGCGTGTTCGTCCACTCCGCGTCCGTGTGGTGGCGGATCCCGGACTGATGACACAGGAGCTGGCGCACCGTGACGGGCCAGGGTTTCTGTGGAAAGGCCGGGACATACCTCTGGATCGGCGCGTCCAGGTCCACTTGGCCGCGCTCCACCAGTTGCATGACGGCCGTCGCGGTGATGGCCTTCGTCAGGGACGCCAACCTGAAGACCGTATCGACCTTGGCGGGCACGGAGTTCTCAAGATCGGCCAGGCCGTACGCGCTCACCAGCCGTAGCTGGTTCCCGGTGACGACGGCGACGGCCACGCCAGGGATGTGGTGCCGGGACATCTCGGTCGCGATCGCGGACTCGATGGCGCGCGCCTTCTCTGGGGCGAGTGGCGTGTCGGCAGCGAATGCCGCTGAAGGCCACAGGCAAGTGGCCAGGGCGGCCAGGCCGATCAGAGCGGGCTTCACCGCAGCTCGTGCGTGCGCTGCGACCGCTCGCGCCACTGGGGACCGTGACGCCGCCAGCGCACCCAAGCCGACGCCGTCCCGGTTACGCGGCATCAGCTCGCCCTTTCACGGCTGCGCTCGAGCGTGTCGCGCAGCGTCGTGACGACCCTTTTTTCTTCGCGCTCCGACAGTTCGAGGATGTCCTTCAAGGCGATCCCGATGTGCGGGATGAACTTGTCGATGTAGGACTTCTTCTTGGCTTCGTCCGTGGCGTGACGCCGCCGCCGAATGTGGCTGCCCAGGCGCCGACCGACCTCCATGAGCGCCAAGCGCAGCTCCTTGACGATCTCGGGATAGTGGGCGATGGCCTCTTTGGATTCCGAGGTGAAGGGCACCCAGACCGAGGCGATGTGGACCATCAGCACCATCGGACCGCTGGGCAGCGCGCCTTTCGACATGGACATGCCGTAGCTGCGCCAGTCCACGCTGAGCACGGCCTTGGTGATGGCGCATGCCGAGGCCTGGTACTGAAGTGGGACGCGATTCGCCAGGCGGTAGACCTCGATCAGCTCCTCGGCNNGTTGGCCGCGTGACCGCCTCGGCGAGGTCGGGCTTGAAGCGGCTCTGGAGGCCGGAGCGGATGGCGTCCTCGCCGATGGGTGAAAGGCAATTCGTGGGCGGTGCCATGAGCTTCGTGGCCTGCAAGGCCTTGTGCAGCCGTTCGACGTGGGCCACGGACAGGTCACGCGGCCGAGCACTCGCGGGAACCTGGGCTGCCCTGCAAACTTCAGCCGCGACCCGGTCCGACACTCGAGAGAAGTCGCTCCTGAGCGCCATCCCGAGCGAGCGGGCCGGCGTGTCTTGCAGCATGCGCATCAGCCGGCCCAGCTCGACTCCGTATGGATGCGGCTTGATCTCCTTCGGCTCTTCGGGCAGCGTCTCGACCGCTCGGGCATAGAGGACCGTTTCCTGCCGGGGCGGTGTGTAGTGGATCTCGGCGTGCGGATTGGCGAGTGCCGTTTGTTCGACGTAATCGTCGACCGAGCGGCGGCCCTTCTTGTAGATCGCCTCCAGCTCGATCGTGACCTTCGTGCCGTGCTTGGACTCCCATGTGGACTTCTCGTCGCGCAGAACCAGCGGCTGGTTCTTCTTCGTGTCGACGGTGACTTCGAAGAGATGCACCGGCGCTTGCGGACTCGTGCGGCTGAGGATGACCACCGGTTTCCCGGTCGTCAACTGGCCGTACATGCCTGCGGCGCTGACGCCGATCCCCTGTTGGCCACGCTGCTGCTTCAACGTGTGGAATTTGCTGCCGTACAGCAGCTTGCCGAAGACCTTGGGGATCTGTGCGCGGACGATGCCGGGCCCGTTGTCCTCAACGGAGACGCGGAAGCGGTCCTCGGCTAGCTGTTCGATGCCGATGTGCAGCACGGGGAGTATCCCGGCCTCACTACAAGCGTCGAGCGAGTTGTCGACGCACTCGCGCACTGCCGTCAGCAACGCCTTCTGCGGATTATCGAACCCGAGCAGGTGTCGATTCTTGACGAAGAACTCCGAGACCGAGATCTCACGCTGGCGCTCCGCGAGCATCTCGGCGGTCACGCGCCGAGCGGGCGCTGGTTGCGGCGAATCGCGCACAGGCGATGTTGCGGTGGGAGCGACTACCGTTGCTGGACGCACCGGCTGCGGCTTCCGTTCTGTCGCCGGGCCGCGATCGACCGCAGGTTCGTCAGGAAACAGTGCCAACTGCGGCTTGGCCGGTTTTCCGGTCGATGGTCTTCGAGTCGGGCTTCTGCGCTTGGCGCTTGTTTTTGAGCGGCGCAATTCTGTGAACCCCCGCAAGCGGCGACGCGAGTCTAGCATGGGCGCTCGCCACGGGCAGTCGCGCACCTTGTGGTGTCGCACCTTGTGGAGATTGGACGGCCGCGGCATCGGCGCATCTCACCGGGGTCTGCTGCTCCGGGGTACCATGTTGCCGCATCGTCGGTGGTGCGCTGGCGCGTCATTGCCTGGGGGGGACTATGAGGATCCTGGTGACCGGTGGGGCGGGCTTCATCGGCAGTCATCTCGTCGAGGCGCTTGTGCGGCGCGGTCACGTCGTGCGCGTCCTGGACAACTTCGTGACCGGCCGGCGCGAGAACGTGGCCTCTGTTCGGCGCGAGATCGAGCTGCTGCGGGGCGACTGTGCCGATCCGCGCGCTGCGCAGCGGGCCGTGCGCGGGGTGGAAGTGGTCTTTCACGAGGCGGCTGTGCCAAGCGTGACGGTCTCGGTCCAGGACCCGGCCGGCTCGTTCCGCGCGAACGCCACAGCGACCTTGACGACGCTGCTCGCAGCGCGTGATGCTGGGGTCAGGCGGTTCATCTATGCCGGTTCGTCGTCGGTGTACGGCGATCGGCCGGGGTTGCCGAAGCGCGAATCGGCGACGCCTGTACCGCTCTCGCCGTACGCCGTGGGGAAGCTGACGGGCGAGCACCTTGTGAGGATCTTTTCGGAGCTGTACGGGATCGAGGGCCTGACGCTGCGCTATTTCAATGTCTTTGGCCCTCGGCAGGACCCGTCGTCGCCGTACAGCGGTGTCATCAGCCTGTTCACGACAGCGCTGCTTGCGGGCCGCACTCCGCTGATCTACGGCGACGGCCGCCAGAGCCGCGACTTCACCCACGTCGCCAACGTGGTGGATGCCAATCTCCGGGCGCTCACTGCGCGCTCGCTGCGCGGTGAGGCCGTCAACGTGGCCACAGGCAAAGGAACGACCCTGCGAGAGCTGCTGCGCCTGATCGCTGGGGAGACGCAGGCTCCGGCCACCGCACGCTATGCGCCGGCCCGGGCGGGTGACATCCGGCACAGCGTCGCAGACATCCGCGCAGCTCACCGGCTGCTGGGCTATCGGCCCAAGGTCGACATCGCGAGAGGACTGCGGCAGACGGTCGAGTGGTACCGCGCGGCAGGGAAGTAGAGCGCTGCCATCAGGCGCGTGAGCTCGCGGGCTGTGGCGTGAGTGCCGGCGCGTATGCATGCACGGGCGCGAGTCGACGTGCAGGCGCGCCTCGCTCTCGGGCGCGGCACACGTGACCCAGCGGTGCGTTCGCCTGCCGCATGCGTTCGCCTGGCGTGAGAAGCTCGACCGGAAGGCCGACGACAGCGTTTTCGGCCGGGAGCTGCGCTCGTATGAGGACGCCCTCTTCCAGCTCCACCCAGACCGCCACCCACAGCTGCGTGGGCAACGCAGAGACAACCGCCAGAGGCCGCAGGGCGTGGACGATGCCGCGGCCGGAGAGAGGCACTGCCGTGAAGTGGCGGCTCCGGCAGATACGGCAGAGCGTGCGCGGCGGATAGTGAAAAGCGCCGCAGTCACGGCAGCGTTGACCTGTTTCAGCGACGAAGAGGCGCGCCGCTCCTGGCCGTCTCACTGTGCGCGTTCTCCTGTCGTATGCGGTCGCTGCTGCGCCCCGGCTGTCGTGGTTAGGGAAGTCTGCATGCCCCCGAAGAAGACGTTCTGAAGCTCTTGCACGAGCTGATCCTCGGAGATGGCGCCGTCCGGGCGGTACCACTTGTAGATCCAGAGCACGGCGCCGAGAAACGCGAACGCCGCCACCTTTGGGTTCAAGGGACGGATGCGGCCATCGCGCATGGCCTCGGCGAATGATGTCTCCAGGAAGCGCACGTAGCGCTTCTTGCGCGCGTTGATCTGGGC
>PMCG01000126.1:1282-2640 GCA_003155335.1 Acidobacteriota bacterium | reverse complement strand
CGGATGTGGTGGTAGAGGCCCGCCTTTGTCAGGCAACACGCTGCGGCGATCTCCTGGATGGAGGCTCCGTCGTACCCGCGATCGCAGATCACCCGCGCCGCAGCCTCCATGACAGCCCGGTGGCGCCGATTGGGGTCGTCACCGGGTTTATCGGGTCGAGCGGGAACCATGCTTGTTGCGATAGGAAACCTACCGTCCGGTCGGTAGTATACTCGATGGGAGCGTGGCGTCAAGCCGATGAATGCGACAGACCTGGATCCCCGTCGCAGATGGCGCCAAACTAGATATTGAACAGCTCGGTCGACGGCGGCACAATATATTGGGCTTTTGACCTTGACAGGCCCAGACCGAGGCGCCCATAATCCTCTTCGCTTCTGACCACACCGCGGGCGAGCCGGAGCCAATGCAAATCGCGGCCGGCGGGGGCGCCTTCGGTGGTGACAGACTGACGGCTCACAGACCCAGGAGGCAGCGCGATGTCGACCCAACCGCTCGATAAGCCCCGGACGGAGTCACGGCCTCACGCCGCTGGCGTGCCCCGCGCCGGTCTCACCTTCCGACGCCACTTCACACAAACGGGCGCCAACCCGCACGACGCGCTGGTCTGGGAGACGCGCAGCGCCGTCATCAATGACGAGAAAGGCCAGCCGGTCTTCGAGCAGGACGGAGTCGAGGTGCCGGCCGCGTGGAGTCAGACCGCAACGAACATCGTCGCCTCCAAGTACTTTCGCGGCCAGCTCGGCTCGCCCGAGCGCGAGCACAGCGCGCGCGGCCTCATCGAACGCGTGGTCAGCACGATCCGCGGCTGGGCCGAGCGACAGGGCTACTTTTCCGGGCCGGCGGATCTCGCTGCCTTCTGCGACGATCTGACGCATCTGCTGGTCCAGCAGAAGGCGGCCTTCAATAGCCCTGTCTGGTTCAACGTTGGCATCGAGCCCCACCCGCAAGCCTCGGCCTGCTTCATCAATGCAGTCCAGGACACCATGGACGCGATNNCTCGGTCTGGCCAAGACCGAAGGCATGCTCTTCAAGTACGGCTCCGGGACAGGCTCCAACCTCTCGTGCATTCGATCGTCGCGGGAGCCTTTGGCAGGGGGCGGTACGGCATCCGGGCCGGTCTCTTTCATGCGGGGCTACGACGCCTTTGCCGGCGTCATCAAGAGCGGCGGCAAGACCCGCCGTGCCGCGAAGATGGTGATCCTCAACGCCGACCATCCAGACATCACCGACTTCGTTCGAGCCAAGGCCGAGGAGGAGAAGAAGGCCTGGGCCCTCATCGACGCCGGCTATGACGGAGCGTTCAACGTCAAGGGCGGCGCCTACGATTCGGTCTTCTTCCAGAACGCCAACCACTCCGT
>PMCG01000126.1:0-1276 GCA_003155335.1 Acidobacteriota bacterium | reverse complement strand
TGCAGTTCGACACCACGATCAACGCCTGGCACACCTGCCCCAGCTCGGGCCGCATCAACGCTAGCAACCCTTGCTCCGAGTACATGTTCCTCGATGACACTGCCTGCAACCTGGCCTCGCTGAACCTGATGAAGTTCCGTAGCGACGACGGCGAGTTCGACGCGGAGTCCTTCAAGGCCGCTTGCCGGACGATGATCACGGCGCAGGAGATCCTCGTCGACAACGCCAGCTACCCTACGCCTTCCATTGAGCGCAACAGCCACGAGTTCCGACCGCTCGGGCTCGGATATGCCAACCTGGGCGTGCTGCTGATGGATCGCGGCTTGCCATACGACTCCGAAGCCGGACGGGCGTATGCCGCGGCAGTCACTGCGCTGATGCACGGCGAGGCCTACGCGCAGAGCGCGCGGCTGGCGGCAGCCATGGACCCCTTCGCGGCCTACCCGCGCAACGCCGAGCCGATGCTGCGCGTCATCGACAAGCACCGGCGCCACGCCCACCGCCTTGACTCGACGTTCGTGCCGAAAGACCTGCTGCACGCCGTGCTCGGGGTCTGGGACGAGGCCTATTCACTCGGCGTGCAGCACGGCTACCGCAACAGCCAGGTGACGGTCCTCGCGCCCACAGGGACCATCGGCTTCATGATGGATTGCGACACGACCGGCATCGAGCCGGACATCGCACTCGTGAAGTACAAGAAACTCGTCGGCGGTGGGGTGATGAAGATCGTCAATCAGTGCGTGCCGGGCACGCTCCGGCGTTTGGGCTATGCGGACAACGCGGTCGAGGACGTGCTCAAGTACGTCGACGAGCGCGAGATGATCGAGGGCGCGCCGCATCTCAAGGAGGAGCACCTGCCGATCTTCGACTGTGCCTTTCCGCCGGCCAACGGCCGACGCTCGATCCACTACATGGGTCACATCAAGATGATGGCGGCTGTCCAGCCATTCCTATCCGGCGCCATCTCGAAGACGGTCAACATGCCGACCGATGCCACGCCCGCGGAAATCGCCAACGCCTACGTCGAGTCCTGGCGCCTGGGCCTCAAGGCGGTGGCCGTGTATCGCGACGGATGCAAGCGCAGCCAGCCCCTGACGACGAGCCAGGAGAAGGTGGACGTCGCCCCGCCGGCCGCGGTCGAAGCTGAGGTGCGGCCGCTGCGTCACAAGCTGCCGGACGAGCGGCGCGCGATCACGCACAAGTTCTCGATCGCAGGACACGAGGGCTACATCACGGTCGGAATGTACGAGGACGGGCGGCCAGGGGAGATCTTCCT
>PMCG01000086.1:8116-9807 GCA_003155335.1 Acidobacteriota bacterium | reverse complement strand
GCGCGGTAGACGTACCATTCGGCCGGCACCCGGTAGTCGCGGAGCTCGTCCAGCAGATCCTGTGTGTCTTCGTCGCGCGTGAGCACCTCGAACATGCGGAAGTCGAGTGGCGTTGCTCCGTGGAGCAGCGCGCTGGTGTCGGTGTAGATGCCCAGTGCTGCCGCGGCGCGACCTTGCGGGCCAAGCTCGTCCAGCAGCCCGAAGCTGGCGCCGAGCACGGCCATGAAGGCCGAGGTCGAACCTACGGGGAGACCGACAAAGGCCAGTCGCACGCGCTTGACCCCCGCGACGCGACAGTTCTCCTCGATGGACTCGGGGTCTGTGTGATGGTCGGCCACAAAGAAATACTGCCGCGCCGGATCCACCAAGCCGGTGTTCGTCATGCCCAGCGGCGGCGAGCTGTCGACGATGCAGTTGAGGCCCCGCGCCAGGCGATCGGCATTCGGATTGCCCAACATGATGCCGCACTGCTCGACTAGAGAGCGGTTCTGCGGGTGACCGAGCGCCCCGGTCAGAATACGTGTCTCGACCGCGCCCAGCTTCTCGACGATCGACCGCAGTATGACCGCGCTGCCCAGTGCGTCCGGATCGCCCACCCACTGCGTGAAGATGTTGACGCCACGCCCGCGAATGCTCGACCGCGCCCGGCTGAGCCCGGCATGGGCAGCGTGGGCCAGAGCCAGCAAGGGAAGGTTCTGCGGATCGCGGACGAAGCGCTTGCCGAGGATCGGTGTGAAACGAGCAGCGATGGCATGCGGTCCAGCCGCTCGGGGCCGATGGACGATGAGGCCATTGCGTGTCACCGAGCGCCGCCCCCTGCCGCCGCCGCCCGGGAAGGCGACGCGCGTGGTGAGTCGTCCGTGCGGCTCATGCCAGGCCGAGCGCGAATCGTCTCAGGCGTCGTCGGCCGCCCCTCGTGAGACACCGGAACATAACAGAATGATACCGGATTCCCAGACGCGCAGGGGCGGCAGCCGCTACGCGCGGACGCGACGGAACGGCAGGACGCGCCCGCGTGTCGGCGCCGGTTCCGCGGCACACTCGTCAAGCAGCCGGGCGAAGCGGGGCGCCAGGACGAGATCGAACGTCGGCGCCTTGTCCGGGAAAAGCGCGAGCGCGCGCTGGCGCGTGGCCGCGACGAGCGCCTCAGCCTCTGCACGCGGGAGTCGGCCCTGGGCGATCACGCTCGCCGCCAAGTCGACCGTGACGCGCAGCTCCCGCAGCCGGCGCTGTTCCTCGGCAAGTGCCGCCTGATCGGCATCCATCTCGCGACCCACACAACTATTCTAGCCCGCCCAGAAGACGCGCCACGCCTTCGCAGAAGACGTCGCTTTGGGGGAGCAAACTGAGCACCAGGTAGGCCTCGTGCGCGAAGTCGAAGAAGAAGCCAGGATGCACGAGAACGCCGTGTCGTTCGAGCATGGCGACGACGAGCTCCTCCTCGCTGCGGGTCGCGGGCACGCGCAGCACGGCGTACCAGCCGCCCTCGACGCCCAAGAGCGTGGCCAGCGGTGCCTCGACCACCAACTCACGCAGCGTGGCCAAGTTGGAGGCGATGCGTTCGGCGATGGGCCGGGTCAGCTCGGCTCGGCGCGCGAGCCAGCTCGGCGCGGCCAGCTGGACTGGCGTCGAGACCGAGAGGTACGTGTCCGCGATGACCTCGAGTCGCGCGAGCGCCTCGCGCCGCGCGT
>PMCG01000086.1:5454-7993 GCA_003155335.1 Acidobacteriota bacterium | reverse complement strand
GCGCGAGCGCGCGGCTGTTCGTCGAGCGCCAAACGCAGCCCCGTCGGATCCACGTGCCACTCGCCGTCGTGGACCAGCGGATACGTCGCTACGCCGACCGACTCGAGGCGCGCCAGAAACTCGAACAGCGGGTAGCTCGGACGCGGCACCAGAACGACGTCGCCAGGATCGCACAGCAGCTTGAAGAGGAAAGCGTAGCTCTCGCTCGTGCCCGCTGTCAGGACGACGCGCTCCTCGGACACTTCCAGGCCGCGCCCCGTGAAGTCGGCCGCGACCGCGCCTCGCGCCGCAGGAAGGCCCAGCGGCGCCGGCTCGTAGCACCGCGCAGCCTCAGCGCTGAGCGGCGCCAGCAAGTCCGCCGCGGCGACGAGCCCCACCCGTGTGGGGTTGGACTCGGTCAGGTCGAGCACGATCTCGCCGCGTCGCCGTTTCCGCTCCAGCAGCTGCGACAGGCGGTTGGCCGTCAGGTTCCATTGGGTGCGTGTGGAGAACACGGCCGCGATCGTACCGCAAAGCACCGCTCTTGACTTCTCGTCGCACCCACCCTAGCCTCTCAGCTCTGCTCTTGCCGGCGCCACCTTGTGGCGGGGCGCACACGGAGGAAACGTGAGAAACCGAATCGTGGTTGTTCTGCTCGTCAGCGCGACGGCGGTCGCCTGCGGCAAGAAGGAGGCGAAGCCATCACCGAGCGTCGCGTCCGCGGCTCCCAGCGTGGCGGCCACGCCCAAGCCGCTCCCAAGCCCACTGCCGGATGTCGTCGCGGAGGTGAACGGACAGCCGATCGCGAGCCGCTTCCTCAAGGCAATCGCTGAGGCGCAGCTCCAAGGGGGCACCGTGCCCCCGGAGCAGAGGGCAGCCGTGTATCGCGGCATCCTCGACAACCTCATCACGCGCGAGGTGCTCTTCCAGGAGGCCCTCGCGCGGAAGATCAAAGTCGACGACAAGGCCGTCCAGCAGGCCTACGACCAGCCACGCGCTCAGGTCCCGAACGAGGATGCATGGAGGGCGCAGCTGGCCCGCCAGGGCTTCACGCCTGAGACCTATCGGGCGGAGATCCGGACGCAGCAGACACTGCGGGCGTTCATGGCCGAGGTGTCGGCCAAGGCCGCCGAGCACGACGTGACCGACACAGAGGCACGCGCCTACTACGACAGCCACCCCGGCGAATTCGATGTCGCGGAGCGCACCGAGGTCAGTCACATCCTCGTGGCCGTCGCACCGAACGCCCCACCCGACGTGCGGGAGAAGCAACGCCTCAAGGCGCAGGCGGTGCTCGATCACGCCCGCAAGGGGGCTGACTTTGCCAAGCTCGCGCGCGGGAACTCCGAAGACCCTGGCAGCGCCAAAGAAGGCGGGAAGCTGCCGCCCTTCGTCCGCGGACAGATGGTCAAGCCTTTCGATGACACCGCCTTCACGCTGAAGCCGGGCGAGATCTCGGGACTGGTGGAGACGCAGTTCGGGTACCACATCATCAAAGGGCACCAGCGGCTACCTGCCCAGCACCTCGCGTTCGACGCCATCCACGAACAGTTGCGGGGCTTCCTCGTGAAGCAGAAGCGCGAGCAGGCCATGGGCCAGCTCATCCAACAGCTAAAGGCAAAGGCCAAGATCGAGGTGAGGATCTAGGCGCCTGGAGCGGTCGCGACGCCGTAGCCCGGGCCTTTGATTCGAGGGCCTTGCGGGTCTAGCATGTGTGCGTGCGGGACAGGCCACAGGACCTCGGCGGTGAGAACCTGCGCCCGGCAGAACGACTCTCGCGGCCGGCTTGGGGGGAGACGACGATGCAGAGAGCGGCACGGCACTCGGTACTCGTGAGCCTCATGACAGGAGCTCTGCTCACCTTCGGCGCGGCCCAAGGCCACGCGGGCGATTGGGGTTTCCGTATGATCGGCGACCTCGGCAGCGCGCCCAAGTCGTTTGCAGACCCCTTCTTCAACGCCGGCAAGGATCGGTTCGTGTACAGCTCGCGCGGGCTGGAGCTGGGTGTGGCATGGAAGGACTGGGACGCGGGCGTGTTCGTCTACACCGTCAACAAGGGCTCTCTCGAGCGGGGGTATTCGGAGGCGGCGTGTGGTCCCTGGCTCGACGGGCAGACAACGTGCACTCCCAACGGCGTGGCGCTGCGCGAGGGAACGATCATTCAGGAGGTGGGTCTGCGGTTGGTGGGGGTGAAGGCGGGCCACTTCTTCACGATCCTGAGGCCGACGAAATGGCTGCGATTCGGCATTCCCATTCATGCCGCCTTAGCCGCCTATACCGGGTCGGCCTCGCAATGGACCTACAGCCGGGGCGCCGAACGGACGGCGACCGGCATCAACTACTTCGAGCGCTGTCCGACCATGACGGCAGACGGCCAGTGCGTCCCGCAGAAGGTGAACGGCGAGGCGGTCTTCGCTCACGGCGGTCCCCCCTACGCCATCGCCAGCGGGGGCGTCGGCGTCAAGGTGCACACGGCGAGCTGGGCCGAGTTTGAGGTCTGCCTCCTGGCCGAGAACCCGCGCTTGCCTGTCCTGTCGTGGGGCATGACGTTCCGCAAGCA
>PMCG01000086.1:1663-5415 GCA_003155335.1 Acidobacteriota bacterium | reverse complement strand
TCGTAGATGTACTTCCACGTTCCATCTCTGACGCCCAGCAGATACAGGTCGTTCGCCGCGTAGAAATAGGCGCGTGGCGGCCGGTCGCTGGCGAACACGCTCCGGCCCTGCCAGCTCGGTGCAGGCGGCAGCCCCATCAGCGCGGCGATGGTTGGGGTCAGATCCACATGGCTCGTGACCGCTGTGCTGCGGCGGCCGGTCGGAAAGAGCCGAGGATTCCAGATCATCAGTGGCACGCGCACGTTCTCGTCGTACACGCGGAATCCATGCCCCCACGTCGCGTGCGGCCAGCCGAAGCCCTGTCCGTGGTCTCCTGCCACCACGACGAGCGTGTCGTCGGCCAGACCGCGCGCGCGTAGCCCGTCGAAGAGCCGGCCGAGCTGCCGATCGGTCTCATAGATCGTGTTGAGATAGCGCCCGAGATCGTAGTCGTCGGGCGGCAACGACGGCAGGCCGGCGAAGAAGTCCACGAGCGGCTGGCCCGGCACGGGCTCGTAGGGATGGTGGCTGTCGATGGTCCAGGCAAACGCGAAGAACGGACGCGTCCGTTCGCGATCGACCCATGCGAGGAGCTTCTCCACGAGAACCCGATCGTCGCCCCCCCAAGATGAGACCTCGGGGCCGGCGTCCAGCTTGCCCCAGTCGAGGATCTCGTCGTACCCGCGATGGGCGAGAAAACCGATCTGGTTCGTGTAGTCGAGATGGCCGGTGTGGATGAAGAGAGTGCGATAGCCGCGTGCGCCGAACATTTGCGCCAGCGTCGTACCCGGGTAGTCGGGGTGCTCGAGCGTGTACTCGCGCCAGGTCATGTCGGGATAGATCGAGAGATGCAGCGCGACGAGGACGTTGGCAGTCAAGCCGACCGGCGTGTAGTGGGCATCGAAGACCGTGGCGTGCGCGGACTCGCGTTCGAGCATGGGCGTCGTGCGGTACTGGCCGCCATAGAGGCTCGTGTAGCGTGCCGCGGTGGACTCGAGGATGACGATGATGACGTTGCGCGGGCGCGGGCCGATCGCCACGTTGGGTGGCGCGGCAGCGGCGGCAGGCCTGAAATCGGCGAGGTCCTCGACGGGATAATCGCTGGCGATTACAGGCACCGCGTTGCCGCGCGCGAGATCGATCAGCGAGGCGAGCATGGCCCAGTGCGGGTTGCGCACGATGAGCACGTCGCCCCGGTCGGCCCAGCGACCTTGCGCGACCCGCTCTGCACCCGCCGCATAGAGGCCGGAAGCGATGAGCAGCGTAGCCGTCGCAGCCAGGCGCGTGCGCCGCGTGACGCGTGCACGTCCCTGTGTCAGACGCACAGCCACGAGGTAGAAGAGCGGGGCCAGGACCATGGCAGCGTAGGCCGCGAGACTGCCCTCACCCCGGACGGATGAGCGCATGTCCCGCGCGCCACCGGCCAGGTACAAGAGCGGATAAGTCAGAGGCGAGCGCAGCACGTCAAACGCCTTGACAGCGACGACGGCATAGAAGGCGCAGAACGCTCCGAGAGCGACTGCCGCGCGATAGACCCACGTTCGCAGAAGCGGCCAGCGCGAGCTCAAACGCAGCGCCAGCGCCGCTGCAATGCCGAAACCGGCCGCGAAGAGGACGTCCTGATAGGCGCTCACTGCCCAGTCGCGTAGCCAGTCGGTCAGAGGGTACGCGGGCGGATGTGGCCAGCCCCAGTGCTCGCACTTCGCGGCCACGAGAACGAGGGCCAGCCAGAAGGCCGGCCAGAAAGCCCGCGTGCCGCCGGGTCGTGGGTCGAGCGCGGCTGGCCGGGTGGCCGGGGTCTCAGGCAATGACGCTATGACCCGCGGCGCGCAAGGCCGCGACCGCCTGCTCGACGTTCGCGGCCCGCACGAGCAGATAGTCCGTGTCGAACGTCGAGATCGCAAAGAGCGCGATCCCCGCCTCGGCCAACGGTGCCGCCAGCTCTGCCATCACGCCGACAGTGCCCAGATCCAACGGTCCCTCGACTTCGAAACAGCGCCAGCCTAAGTCCCGCCGCCCATCGGCAGGTGCGTGTTGCTCACGGCAAACGACCGACAATCCCTGTGCCGTTTGCGTCACCGATACGAGCCCACGCTCAGCCGACAGCGGCGGCCAGGGATGGCCGCTGTGCAAGCGACAGATGGCATAGCGCTCGGGGAGCAGCGTGAGACGATGTCCCGTTGACGAGCCTGTGCGCGCAAGGACCGGTTCGTCAGCATCCCTCAGCGCCGCGGCGAGGTCCCGATAGCCGATCAGGCGAATGCCTTCCTCTGCGAGCAGCGTGCGCACGCGCGGGTCGGTGAGCGTCGCCAGCTCCTGCTCGCGGTCTGCGTGATAGACGGACACGAAGGTCGGGTCGACGTAACCTGGGTGCACGCACATCTCGTAGAGGCCACCCGCGATCTCGTGCCGCAGAATGCGCTCGAGCGCCTCGAAGCTGACCTTCTCCGGATCCGACACGCCATACTCCCATTGTCCGTAGAAGCCGCCCTTGTACGTGACCGGCGGCGCGTCTCGCAGATGCAGGCCGTGCTCCGCGGCCAGTTCTTCGAACGCCGCGCGGCATTCGCGCACGCGGTGGACATGCTGGTGCGAGTCGAGGTGCGTCGGCAGGCGTCCCATCAGGCTGACGAAGGCGTCGAACTGCCGCCGCAACTCCTCGCGCGCCACGCGCATGTCGTAGAAGTCGACCAGCCGCTCCGCCTCGTTGGTGAAGTTGACGTGCAGGCCGACCGACAGCGCTGGCCAGGCGCTGGCCAACTCCACGGCCTCGCGCGTCGCTGGCGTGTTCACCATCAGCGACGTCGAAGTGACGACGCCGCGCTCGTGCGCCTCGATGATGCCGCGGTTGATGCCGCGGGCGTAGCCGAAGTCGTCCGCGTTGAAGATGACCACCTTGGCCGTCATAGCGCGATGTCTTCCAGGAACTTGCGGCAGACCCGCCCGGCCTCGAGCGACTCCTCGGCCAAGGAGCGCGCTGCGCCGCAAGCCGAGGCGTAGTCGCTCTCGATGGTCTCGACCGCCGCGATGACGTCGTCGATGGTGTGGAAAGCGAACAGGCCCTTGCCTGTCGGCAGGTAGTGCTCGAAGCCCGTGCTCTGCGCGATGACCGGCTTGCCCGAGGCAAGATAACAAGCATCGCGCTCCGAGAACCAGCCGCTCTGAAGGCGCACGTTCTGATCTTTGGCGACCGTCCACTCCGCGCGCGAGTTGCGGAAGAAGTCCTGGTAGCCCCACGGGTCCAGCGACATCGCCAGGGGCGAGGAGAGGCGCCAGCCGTGATCGAGAAGCAACGCGCGGTCGGCCTGGTCGTCGATGTTGAGGCACAGCTCGAAGGAAGCGCGGCCGCAGCGGCGGGGCAGGTCGACGAACTTCAGGAACTCGTGATGCTTGCTCCAGTAGTAGGTCTGCCCGTTCCAGACGATGTCGTGGCCCTTCTGCTTCCAGTTGCCGCTGGTCGTGTAGTGCGGCGCACGCGCGTCAAACGCCATCGGCCACAGCTCGAGGTCGACCGGTTGACGCGTCTTCAGGTACTTGTACGGGCCGACCAGCGGCACGCCGCAGCCCGGCGCGCCGTAGTGCTCGCCGTAGGTCACGATCGTGTCGTGCTCGTCGAGAACGGCAGCGGTCTTCTGCTTGCCGTTGGCCAGCTCAAGTTGGTTCGTGACCGGATCGGTCTCGACGTAGACACGACGGCGCGCGCGCCGGTGATCGTCATTCAGCACCGTGGCCCCGCAGATGTTGAGGAGCGCGTCGCAGTCGCGATAGAGCGC
>PMCG01000086.1:0-1645 GCA_003155335.1 Acidobacteriota bacterium | reverse complement strand
GGATCGTAGGGCCATGTCGCATCGTCCTCGACGTAGTAGACCTCGCAACCGTTCTTCATCAGGCCGCGTAACCAGTTGAGATAGAGCCAGGTCTGCCCGCCGAACGGACAGCGGCCCATCATGCCGAGCACGACCAGCAGTGGGCGGTCCTTCATCGAGTGCCTGCCATTGCTCTGTCGAAGTCCATGTCCGCGCCCGCGCTGTGGCGCTGCCAGAGCGCGGCGTACGCCCCGCCGCGCGCGATGAGCTCAGCGTGCGAGCCCTGTTCGAGTATAAAGCCGCCATCGAGCACCACGATGCGGTCCGCCATGCGCGCCGTGCTGAGCCTGTGAGCGATGATGATCGCGGTCTTGCCGCGCAGCAGCGCTTCGACGTTGCGCCACACGAGCGCCTCGGTCGCCAGGTCGAGCGAGCTGGTGGGCTCGTCAAGGATCACAATCGGCGTTTCGCGCAGCAGCGCGCGAGCGAGCGCCAGGCGCTGACGTTGTCCTCCGGAGAGCGTCTGGCCGTCTTCGCCCAAGAGCGAGTCGTACCCGTGAGGCAGGTCGAGGATGAACGACTCGGCCTCCGCGCGCTGTGCGGCCTGGCGGACCTTCTCTGGCGTCACGTCGTCGCCGAAAGCGATGTTGTCGCTGACGCTGGTGTGGAAGAGGATCGGCTCCTGCAGCATGAGCGTGGTTTGCCGCCTGAGCGACGCCAGCGTCACCTCGCGCAAGTCCTGGCCGTCGATCGTCACGCGCCCCTGCTGCGGATCGAAGAAGCGCATGACCAGGCTCGCCAGCGTGCTCTTGCCCGCGCCAGTTCGGCCGACGAGGGCCACGCGCTCGCCCGGCGCGATGGCGAGGTCGACGTTCCTGAGCACGGGCCGGCCCAAGTCGTAGCCGAAGCAGACGGATTCGAGCCGGATCTCGCCGCGCGCGATCTGGAGCGGTCGCGCGCCGGGCGCATCCTGGATGTCCGGCTCGACGTCGAGCACAGCAAAGACGCGCTCGAGCCCCGCGGTCGACGAGGAGATCTCCGCCAGGTTCGTCGTCAGACTCTGGATCGGCTGATAGAGGCTCCCCAAATAGGTGAGGAAGATCGTCAGATCGCCGATGCTGAGCGTGTGCTGCATCACGTGACGCGCGCCGATCCAAATCAGCGCTGCAGTGCCGGCGGCCAGCACCGAGTCGACGACTAGGCCGAACGCAGTCTCGGTTGAGTACAGGCGCAGTGCCAGCGCCAGACTGCGCTCACTGCCAAGGCGAAAGTCATCGATGGCGCGTTGCTCCCGTCCGTAGGCTTGGACGAGCTTGACCGCGCCGATGGTCGTCTCCGCACGCACGTACAGATCGCTCTCCGCCGCCTTCGAGGCCGCGGCCTGACGATGGATGCGCTGGGTGATGCGCGTGATCGCCAGGTAGAGCGGCGGGCAGACCAGAAGCGCGACACAGGAGAGCTGCCAGTCGAAGGCCAGCATCACCGAGAGCATGCCCACGAGCATCACGCAGGCGCTGGCCAGTGGCAGCAGTCCGTTCATCACGAGGCCCTGGGCCGAGTAGGTGTCGGCCATCACGCGGAAGAGCAGGTCCCCTGTTTGCTGTTGGTGGTGGAATTTGAGGGAGAGCTTCTGCAGGTGCGCGTAGAGCTGCGTGCGCAGGTCGTT
>PMCG01000312.1:3144-6529 GCA_003155335.1 Acidobacteriota bacterium | reverse complement strand
GGTCATTGAGCCAGCGCCCATAGTGGTAGGTGGCCCAGCCGAACGGTTCGTCCGAGTCCCAGAACCAACCGTCGTCCGTCATGATCCACTGGCCCCTGGTGTAGGGGCGCCAATCGCCTTCGACGCGCGGCGCCCAACTCCAGCCGTAGTCCGGCATCTCTACCCAGTCGCCGTAGGGTGCAAGACCATCGTAGAAAACACCAACGTCGATCTGCGCTCCCGAGCCCTGCTGCGAATAGGGCTGCGCCGAGCCGGGCGAGCAAGGCAGTGCCACGACGCCCATGAGGGTGAGCCCCAGAACGTAGGATCCCTTGCGCATTGCGACCTCTCTTTCATGTGCGCCCGCCGACGCGAAGGCAGAAGACAGACAACGACGACGAGCAAAGAGCCCCGGCCAGTCGGACGAAGCCGAGACCAAGAGACTGCAAGAGGCGAGCCAGAAGGAACCTGCGTGCGGCCCGTGAGACAGTGCGAATCAGAGAGAGAACTGGCACACGGCTTGCTCGTTCCAGACGCTGCCGTGGGATCTCCCTGCGGATCTCTCTGAAGGAGGGCGACCGTATGATCGTTGTAAAGCAATGTTCCCTGGCCGCAGCGCTCGGTGCCTTGTCTGTGGCCGTCGGGTCAGCCCACGCTGCCGCTGCGCCGGCCCCNNCGCTGCGCGATGGGCGGGCGCTCCTGGGCCGCACTGCAGGAGACCTGCTACTACGCCATCGACATGCTGCACGCGCCGGGGCTCGTCAGGGTCAGCCGCACAGGCGTCGGGCCGACCACGTTCGCTCACATCTCGGTCACGGCGTCCTCGCATGACACCGAGAACATCGATCTCGGCAACATTCCGCAAGCGAACCCTTCGCCGGCAGACCTTAAGCGCAACGCGCGCGATCAGGCGCTGCTCGCAAAGGTCTGGGCGAGGCGCGAAGGACCGGCGAGGTTCACGCTGCCCCTCGGGGCTCCGGTAACACCGCTGCCAGAGGCCAAGGGTTTCGGCTCGACGTGGGTCTTCAACGGCAAGCCCGACTCGTCGGAAGTTCATAGCGGCGTCGACTACGCGGTGGGGCCAGGGACGCCGGTTGCAGCCGTCGCCGACGGGACAGTCGTGGTCGCTGCTGACCTGTTCTTCACAGGCAAGGCCGTGTTCATCGACCACGGTGACGGGCTCATCGGCATGTACTTCCACCTCTCTGAGCTCAAGGTCCAGGCCGGGCAAGACGTCAAGAAGGGCGAGATCCTAGGCCTATCTGGATCAACGGGTCGGGTCAGCGGGCCGCACCTCCACTTGGGCGTCCGATGGCACGACGCGCGCATTGACCCGCAGCCGCTGTTGAAAGACCCGGCCAAGATCCCGGCCCTTGGCAACTGACTCGCACGGATGCGCAGGTGGTGAGGCCGTCGCAGAAGAACATTGTACAAAGTGGCGTCGCCACAAACGCGAGGGAGCGCTGCATCGCGCTCCCTCAAAAGCCCGTGCGTCTCGGCGAAGTGCATCCGCGCATGCGCACAGGACCCGCGTGACTCTGAGCAGCCTGCTCAAACACGGTTTCGCCGCGTGATGCGGCGAGGATGACGTCCCCAGAGATGGGTGCTCTGAGGTCGTCGCGGAAACCAACGCCCATCGCAGAGCGGCACGCCGGTTGCAGGAAACGGCAGTGGAATCGAGCGCGAGGAGGCACATCGTGCCTGTGAACAACGCCGCGGTGCAGGTTGGTGCCCAACAAGGGTGAAGGCGGATCGAGAGAAGGGCTGTTGGAGCCGAGTGGTCCGGAGATCAATATGAGCGTGGAGCAGGCCCTTCCAGCAGCAGCCCACCTTCGGCGAGAGAAGGGGCCCATCGCGGGGAGTGTGGCGACGGGGCGGGTGGGCGGCTGGCTCCTAGAGCGGTCCCGCGGTCAGTCCAGGGGCTACGCGATCGGCCTGCTGGCGGTCGTCCTCGCCGTCCTCGTCCAGCTCGCCTCCGCTCCATTCATCGACACGCAAAGTCCCTTTCTGCTGCTTCTTGGCGCCGTGATGACGGCAGCTTGGTTCGGCGGACTCGGGCCAGGGCTGGCCACTGTTCTGCTCGCGGTCCTCGCCAGCGCCTACCGCTTCACGCCGATCGGCGCCTCGTCGACGACCGTTCATGCAGGGGACGCCCTCAGCCTCGGTCTCTTCCTTGTCGAAGGCGGCTTGATCACTGTCCTTATCGCGCAGCTCCGCATCGCTCGCGACCAAGCCGGCCTCGGCGCAGAGCGAGCCTCAGACAGCTTGGCTCCGGGCCAGGGCGCGGCGGCGGCCGCACAGGATCTTCAAGCGGAGATCGCGACTCTCGACCGGCTGGGGCTGACGCTGGCTGGCCACCTCGACCTGGAACGGCTGGTCAAGGCCGTGACCGACGCCGGCATCGCGGTCACGGGCGCCGCGTTTGGGGCCTTCCTGTATCGGGATGCGGCCGGCGTCTGGACCCACTGTGTGTCGGGAGCTCCCCCAGAGGCCTTTGTTGACTTTCCCTTGTTTCAGGATGCCGAAGCCTTCGGCACGCCCTTCCATGGCGCGGCCTCGCGCAGCGACGATCTCACGCACGACTCGCGCTACGGCGAGAACCTTCCGTTCAAGCAGATGCCGCCGGGCCTCTTGCCCGCAAGGAGCTATCTCGCCGCNNCCCAACCCCGGTGTCTTCCATGAGCGCGACGAACGCCTGATCGCGGGCCTGGCCGCTCACGCGGCCATTGCCGTTGACAACGCGCACCTCTACCGCGAGGCGCAGGAGGCGCGCTCGGTAGCCGAGGCGGCCGGTCGAGTGAAAGACGAGTTCCTGGCCACGCTGTCGCACGAGCTCAGGACGCCCCTGAACGCGATCGTCGGCTGGGCGTACCTGCTCCAGCGCGGCCAACTCACGCCCGAGGAGATCAGCGCTGCCGTAAACACGATCATCCGAAACGCCACTGCGCAGAATCAGATCATCGACGCGCTGCTCGACGTGTCGCGCATCGTCACGGGCAAGCTCCAGCTCGACCTCCAGCCCTTGGACATCGGCGCCGTCGTGAAAGCGGCGATCGGCACAGTGACGCCTGCGGCCAACGCCAAGAGCGTCCTGCTCCAGCTCATCCAGGACCCTGCTGGAAGCTGCGTCATGGGCGATGCCGAGCGCCTGCAGCAGGTCTTCTGGAACCTGCTGTCCAACGCCGTGAAGTTCACGCCGAAGAACGGCCGGGTGTGTGTGAGCATCCAGTCCATCGATTCGCGCGTTGAGGTTGCCGTCGCGGACACCGGCCTGGGCATCGATGCGGTGTTCCTGCCTCAAGTCTTCAACCGCTTTAGTCAGAGAGACTCGTCGAGTACACGGTCGGTCCGCGGCCTGGGACTGGGCCTCGCCATTGCGCGACAACTGGTCGAGCTGCACGGCGGC
>PMCG01000312.1:0-3118 GCA_003155335.1 Acidobacteriota bacterium | reverse complement strand
GTGCTGATCGTGGAGGACGACGACGACGCGCGTGTGTTGGTGGAGCGGATACTCAAGGGTCGGGGCGCCTCGGTCAAGACTGCCTCTTCCGCAGCCGAAGCGCTGGACGTCTTGGAGAAGGAGCACATCGACGTGCTCCTGAGCGACATCGAGATGCCGGGCACTGACGGCTACCAGTTCATCCGAGCGTTGCGCCTGCGTCCATCCCAGCAAGGGGGCTCTGTCCCGGCGGTGGCCCTGACGGCCTATGCGCGCACCGAGGATCGCCTGCGCGCTTTGCGCGCCGGGTTCCAGTTGCACCTGTCCAAACCCGTGCAGCCGGTCGAGCTGATCACGGTGGTCGCCAGCTTGGCGACTCGCCGCCACTAATGGGCGATCGGCGTCCCGACCGCGCACGGCCACCCGAGAGCAGCGATGAGCTCGTCCAGTTCCTTGAGGATGCCCCAGTCGGCTTGNNGCGGCGGCCACCCCATCGCCGAGTTCTTCGTCGAGCCTCAGGCCGCGGCCGGCATCCTCGACCAGCTCGGCCGTAACGAGACGGTGAGGAGCTACGAGGCGAGCCTGCGGACTCGCGATGGCGCCATCCGGCGCGTGCTGATCGGGGCGAACAGCTTCCTTCGCGACGGCCGGCTCGTCCACAGCCGCTGGGTCATCCGTGACATCACTGCGCTGCTGGAGAGGGAACAGGCCGCGAGGCATCGAGCATTNNGACGCGAGCCGTCTCAAAGACGAGTTCCTGTCTCTGCTTTCTCACGAGCTACGGACGCCGCTGGGAGCGATTCTGGTGTGGCTCGGTCTGCTTCGGCAGGGCGGATCCGACGCGGTGGAGACCACCCGAGCGCTCGAGATCATCGAGCGCAGCGCGCGCACTCTGGAGCGCATCATCGAAGACCTGCTCCACGCGTCGCGCATCGCTGCCGGCGGGCTGATGCTCAGCCCGCAGCTCGTCGACCTCAGAGGCGTGGTCCAGGTGGCAGTGGACGCCGCCTCAGGGGATGCGGCGATGAAAGGGCTGCCGCTCAGCGCGTCCATGGGGGAGATGCCGATCTGGGTGACAGGCGATCCGGGCCGGCTGCAGCAGGCCGTGTCCAATCTGCTGTCGAATGCCATCAAGTTCACGCCGGCCGGAGGCCGTGTCGACGTGTCGCTGGACACAACGGGGCGGCAGGCTCGACTCCGCGTCACCGACACAGGCGAGGGGATGAGCCCCGCGTTCTTGCCGTTTGCCTTCGAGAGGTTTCGCCAACAGGACAGCACGAGCACCCGCGCCCACCACGGCCTGGGCTTGGGCCTCTATGTCGTCCGTGACGTGATCGGGCATCACGGCGGCTTGGTGAGCGCTGACAGCCCTGGTCCGGGACGGGGCAGTACGTTCACCGTGCTGCTTTCATTGGCTGCTGCGCCGGGCGAGGTCGCGAGTGCCTTGGCCGGCGACCAGCCGCGCGAAGAGGAGGACCGTCTTCAGCCGGGCCTCACCGTCCTGCTCGTCGACGATGAGCAGGACGCACGCGAAGCCCTGAGACTGATCCTTCANNCTGAGCGACATTGCCATGCCCGGAGAGGACGGCCTCTCGCTCATTCGCCGCGTGCGAAAGCTGCCGTTCGACCGCGGCGGCCAGGTCCCGGCGATTGCGCTCTCAGCGTATGCCGCGGCGGAGGACCGTGGCCGGGCGCTATTGGCCGGATTCCAGCGACACATTCCAAAGCCCGTGGACCCTGCCCATCTGCTTACGGCCATTGCCACGATGACCCGAAGGACTAGAGCCCAGGATGCGGAGCGATAGGAGTGGAGCCAGGGCGCGGCGGAAGTCGGCCACGCCCCGACGCCTCGACCGGATCAGTTGAAGACTCTCCGGCCCTGGAATAGGTTGAACAACAGCACGATGACCGCCAGAACCAGGAAGATGTGGAGGAACCCACCCATGGTGTACGAGCTGACCATCCCCAGGAGCCACAAGANNCGTCCAGAGCATATTGCCTCCTCGGCTTCAGCCGGTTGTGCGTACGCGCCGGCATCTATGTGAGGAGCAAGCGCCGTGCCACGAGTTGCGAGCGAATGCGCGCGACCAGTCGGTCATTTGCCGCGCAGGTGTGGGCGTATCATGAAGTACTCTCCGTACACTGTAGAATGTGCAGAGAGCTGAGCTATGGATTCACCTGACGTCTCTGTTCCCGATCAAGACCCGAAGCCGCCAACCTCGCCCCGCGCATTGATCGTCGACGANNGAGATCGCCGCGACTCCGCCCGACATCCTCCTTGTGGACCTGCGCCTACCTGACGGCAGCGGGCTCGATCTGCTGGACGATCTCGATCCGAGCACAGCACCCGAAGTCGTCTTGATCACGGGCAGCGCGAGCGTCGAAACCGCGGTGGACGCGCTGCGACGCGGCGCCATCGACTACCTGACGAAGCCCGTGGATTTTGCCCGCATCAAGATGGCCTTGGCCAACGTGACGCGCACGCTGGAGATGAAGGGCGAGATCGGAACCCTGCGGAAGGAGCTGCGCAAGCTGGGCCGCTTCGGGCCGATGATCGGCGCGTCGCTTCCTATGCAAGCGGTCTACGACTTGATCGGCCGCGTGGCCCGGACCGAAGCGAGCGTCCTGATTGCCGGCGAGACCGGCACTGGCAAGGACCTGGTCGCCCTGACCATCCACTCGCTGAGCCGCCGCAGCAAGGAAGCGTTCCTGCCCGTGAACTGCGGGGCCATCTCCGCGAACCTGATCGAGAGCGAGCTGTTCGGCCACGAGCGCGGCAGCTTCACCGGCGCGGACCGATCGCACAAGGGGTACTTCGAGCGCGCCCACCGCGGCACCTTGTTCCTCGATGAGATCACGGAGATGCCGCTCGAGCTACAAGTCAGACTGCTGCGTGTGCTGGAGTCCGGCACGCTCACCCGCGTGGGAGGAAGCGAGTCGATCAAGATCGACGTGCGCATCCTTGCTGCCACGAGCCTTCAGCTCGAGGACGCGCTGGCCGCGAAGAAGCTCCGCGAGGACTTGTTCTACCGCTTGAACGTCTTCCCAATATCGCTCCCCCCTCTTCGCCAGCGGGGCGAGGACGTCGATCTGCTGGCCGAGCAGTGCCTGAGCGATCTGAACGCGGCCTCTGGCACAG
>PMCG01000296.1:2174-4923 GCA_003155335.1 Acidobacteriota bacterium | reverse complement strand
AAGCTCCCGTCGCCAAAGAGCGGCAGCGGCTCGCCGCGGTCCATCTTCTCGATGAAGATGCGCATGGCCATGTCCGGGCGGCCGCCGGGGCCGTAGACGGTGAAGAAACGCAGCCCGCTGACAGGGAAGTGGTAGAGGTGCGAGTAGCAGGCGGCTTGGACCTCGTTGGCCTTCTTCGTTGCGGCGTAGGGCGAGATCGGATGGTCGACGTTCTGGGTCTCGCTGAAGGGGAAGTCCGTGCTGCCGCCGTAGACGGAGGACGACGAGGCATAGACGAAGTTGCCCACCTCGAACTCACGCGCGAGATCGAGCATGTTCTGCGTGCCGAGGACGTTGGCCGTGACGTAGAGCGGCGAGTCCTGGATCGACGGTCGCACGCCNNTCGCGGACGTCCGCCTGGTAGAGCGTGAAGTGGGGGTCGGCCAGCAGATCGGCGACGTTGTCCCACTTGTAGACCGGGTCGTAGTAGTCGTTGAACTCGTCGATCCCGACCACGTTGCGACCCTGCTGCAACAGGCGGCGCACGAGGTGCGACCCGACAAAGCCGGCCGCTCCGGTGACGAGGTACGTTTCGGTTCCGGCGGCAGGGATCCCGGCCCACCAGGGCGCAGTCTCTGCCTTGGCGTGGGCCCGGCGCTCGGCATCGCAGGTCAGGTTCTCGAGGCGCAGGGCCTCACGCGCCAAGGCCGGCCAATCGGATGCCTGGGCAGCGGCGCGCGCGCGACTTCTCACGTCGTCAAGCATCGGCATCTCCTCGCGTGGCTCCAGTCGCTCATGTCAGGGCGTGGGCAAGAATCCGGCGCCGGCGACCGAGATGATAGCGCAGGCGCGGCCTTCCTTACCGACGGTCACCGGCCTGCCATTCGCGATGGCCGCAGAGCTTCTGCGTTCGATCTCAAAGCTGGCCGACCTTTTGCTTGACAAAGTGAGCGCTCACTCGCTACAGTGAGCGCTCACTCGCCGAGTCGGCTGAGTGAGTGAGGGCGACATGACGACCCGTCAAGCACTGATGACAGCCGCTGCCGAGCTGATGCGCGAGGTCGGATACGACGAGATGACCACGGCGGCTGTGGCCAAGCGCGCTGGCGTTGCGGAAGGCACCATCTACCGGCACTTTCCGAGCAAGGAGACGTTGGCCGAAGCCGTCTTTGCCGACATCTGGCGCATCTTCCAGGAGTACATGGAGACTCACCTCCCGCCGCGCGAGCAGCCGCGGGAGCGGCTCGATGCCTTCTTCCCGCTGACCGTGCAGGCGATCGCTTCGCTCATGCCCAGCTACGCAACGCTCACTCAGCAGGAGCACCTGCACTTCGCGGCCAAGCACTGCGCCTCGCACCACGGCAGCGCCGGGTCCCTTCCACCGGGCCCGCGCGAGTACGTCGCGCTCCTTGAGGAGGCGCTCAGACTGGCGCAGGAGGGCGGTGTCGTGCGGCCCGAGATCGATCCAAGCGTTGCCGCGCACTTCTTCTTCTTCGGGGCCGGCGCCGCGATGGAGTTCTATGGCGACTTGCAGCACTTGCGGCCGGAGGACGAGCGTGTGCCGCAGAAGATCGTCGAGCAGCTCATGAACCTCATGCAACACGCAGTCAAGGGAGACATCCAATGACCACACGAGTTCTCGTCATCGTCGGCGCGTCGGCCGCGCTGGCGGCCGCCTGCGTTCACAAGGAGGAGGCCCAGGGTCCGAGCATCCCACTCGTGCGCGCCGTCACGGTGGCGCGCGCCGGCGGTGGTTCGATCGAGCTGCGGGGCAGCGTGGCGTCGGACAGCCGCGTGCGCTTGGGCTTCAAGCAGGCCGGCGTCGTCGCAGCGGTCCTGGTCAAGCAGGGCATGCACGTCGAGCGTGGACNNGGTGCGCTGGCGACGAGCGCGCGCGACGACGCGCAGACTCAGATCGAGGCGGCCGAGGCGCAACTCACCCAAGCTGAGGACGCGCTGTCGCGCACGGAGCTGCGCGCCCCGGTGGCGGGGACCGTGTTCCTGCGCGTGGCCGAGCCTGGCGAGACACTGAGCGCCGGATCGCCGGTGATCGTGCTTGACAGCACCGGATCTCTCGTCGTGAAGACCGGCGTGGCGGAGCGCGAGCTGAGCGGTCTGCGCTTGGGTCAGAGCGCCACGCTCGTGCCGGACGACGGGAACAAGTCCTTCACTGGCCGCGTCACCAGCCTGGCAACGGCCCCCAATCCGGCCGACGGGCTCTACTCCGTCGAGGTCACGCCAACAGCGCTGCCCGCGCGTCCCCTGCAGCCCGGTGCCCTGCTGCGCATGCGCTTCGAGTCGACATCACCAGCCCAGGTCGTGCGCATCCCGCTTGAAGCGTTGGTGCATCGGCAGGACGTGGACTCCGTCTTCCTGATCGAACAGCGCGGCAGTGAGGTCGTCGCGCGCATGCGGCGCATTGAGGCCGGCGAGGCCGAGGCGGCCCAGATCGCGGTGCGTTCAGGGCTCGCGGGCGGTGAGCGGATCGTCGCCGAGGGGGCGTACTTTCTTCAGGATGGCCAGATCGTCCGGGTGCAGGACTGACCATGAATCGCCATAGCCGTCTGCCGGCGGACGTGCTGAGTTTTCGCGACCTTTCGTACGGGGCGATGCGCCGCTGGCGCCTCGTGCTCGTCAGCGCGATGGGCCTGTTCTTCCTGGGCGCCATGGCCTGGATTCAGATCCCGCGCCTTGAAGAGCCGCGCATCGAAGTGCCCGGGCTGTCGGTGACCCTGGTCTACCCCGGGGCCAGCCCGGAGGACGTGGAGAC
>PMCG01000296.1:0-2129 GCA_003155335.1 Acidobacteriota bacterium | reverse complement strand
GAGGTGATCCACTGGAGCAGCGGCCTCGCGCCGCAGATGGTGGCGGCTGTCACGGGCAACGCTGCTGATCCGACGCTCACGGCGCATGCGAAACGCTTGAAGGCAGTGCTCGCGACGGTGCCGGGTGTGGCCGGCGTCGACCTGACCGGCGACTACAGCCAGGCCGTGCGTGTGCAGCTCGACCCGGTGCGGCTAGCGCGCCACCGGCTCACGGCCGAGCAGGTCGTGCACCAGCTCCAGGCGGTGAACGTGCGCATCCCGGGCGGGGAGTACCACGTCGGTCCCCTGACGACGCTCTTGGAGGTCAACCAGGAGTTCAGCGGCGCGGCCAGCGTGGCGCGCATGCCGGTGGGCGCGGACACCGACGAACGCGGCGCTACCCAGACCGTGGCGCTGGGCGACGTTGCCGAGGTGCGCGACTCCACACTCACGGTGCACAGTCGTTTTCTCTACGAGGGTCAGCCGGCCGTTGGCCTAGAGGTCCGATTTCGCGCCGGGACGGACGCGATCGCCGTGGGGCGCGCGGTCCACGCGCGCATCGATGACGTGCGTCGGGCGTTGCCGGCAGGTGTGAGCGCGGTGGTCTGCCACGACCAGCCACAGTGGATCAGCGAGACCGTGCACAAGTTCATCGAGAGCCTACTCGAAGGCATGGCGTTGGTGATGCTCGTGATCACGCTGGGGATGGGTCTTCGGGCCGCGCTCGTGGTGGCCGGAGTGATCCCGCTGGCGGTGGGCGGGGCGGTGCTCGGGCTGTATCTCTTCGGCTTCAGCCTCGAGACCATCACCATCGGCGGCATGATCGTGGCGCTCGGGCTGCTGGTCGACGACGCAGTGGTCGTCACCGAGAGCGTCCAGATCATGCGCGACAAGGGGCTCTCGCCCATGCGCGCCGCGGTCTTCGGCACGGCGCGGGTGTTCTGGGCGAACAACGGCACGACAGCGGTCGCGATCTCGTCGTTCTTGCCGCTCTTCGCCATGGGTGGCGACACGGGCGCGTACATCAAGGGCATGCCGACGGCGGTGGTGCTGGCCTTGGCGACGTCCTTGCTCGTGGCCCAGCTCTTCACGCCGTGGGTGGCCACGTTCTTCCTGCGCAAGCCGCAGGCCGTGCCCGACATCGCCGACGAGACGCCCTACGACCGCACGCAAGATCGCGCCGAGGGTCCCCACGGGGAGCGCAACCCGGCGTTGATCTTCCTTCGCAAGCTCTACGCCAAGTACATCCCGTGGGTCGTGCGCCACCCCGGTGTCGTCGCGTCGGCGGCCGTGCTGATGTTGGCTGCCTCGCTGCTCTTGATCTGGTTCAACGTGATCGGCTTCCAGTTCTTCCCCAAGGCGAACAAGCGCGTCCTGTTCGTGACGCTCGAGCTGCCAAAGGGCACGCGACTGGAGCGCACGTCCGAAAGCCTGGTCAAGGCCTTGGCGCAGATCCACGACGACCCGGCCGTACTCGACACCTCTGCCGGCCTGGGCATGGCCTACCCGGAGATCTTCACCTCGCGCATGAACCGCCTCGTGGGCAGTCAATTCGCCGACATCCTCGTGCGGCTGAAGCCCGGCCAGGAGACCACGGCCACGGCATCGCGGCTGCGGCGGCGGCTGGCAGACCTTGTCGGTGTCAGCGTGTCGATCGAGGAACTGGCCTACGGACCGCCGGTGGCGCACCCCATCCTGGTGCGTGTCTACGGTGAGGACTACGTCGAGTTGCGCCGCATTGCCGAGGACGTCAAGGCCAAGCTGCGCACGATCTCGGGCACGGTCAACATCTCCGACAGCCTGACCGAGAGTGTCCCTCTGACGCGCGTGCGGCTGGACGTCGATCGCGCGTTGCGCACGGGCATCACGCCGGCTCAGGTCGGACAGACGCTGCGCTTCCTGCACGGCGAAGACAAGATCACGGAGTTCCGCAAGGGTGAAGACCTGGTGCCGGTCGTGCTCGATCGCCCCGCAGAGCCGGCGCGCCCGCTCGGTGCCCTGGGCGAGACGCTCGTCGCGAGCGCGAGTGGGACACTGGTGCCGCTCAAGGAGGCTGGGCGCGTGAGCCTGGAGCACGGATTCGCGCGCTTGATGCGCCGCAACACCCAGCGCGTGGTGGAGATCTGGTCAGACCTCGACGCCAACACGCT
>PMCG01000287.1 GCA_003155335.1 Acidobacteriota bacterium | reverse complement strand
TCCTGCTTGAGCTTGTCGACCTCCTGTCCCTTGCGCCCGATGATGATCCCCGGACGTGAGGTGAAGATCGTGACCTTGAGCTTGTTGGCCGCGCGCTCGACCTCGATGCGCGAAACGCCGGCGTGGCCGAAACGCCTCTTCAGCTCGCGCTTCAGGACCACGTCCTCGTGCAGCAGGTTGGCGTATTCCTTTTCGGCATACCAGCGACTGCGCCAGGTCTTGTTAAAGCCAAGACGGAAGCCGATGGGATGGACTTTCTGCCCCATGAACTACTCCCCCCTCTCGGCCACTTTGACCGTCAAGTGTGCCGTACGCCTGATCACGCGGTAGGCGCGCCCCATCGGCGCCGGACGCACGCGCTTCTGCGATGGACCCTGGTTCGCGTAGCAGGCGCTGACGTACAGGTCGTCTTCATCCAGGCGCCGCTTCTGATTGCGGTCTGCGACGTAGACGGCATTGGCGATGGCCGAGCGCAAGGCCTTCTCGATGTCGCGGGCCACGGACTTCTTCGTAAAGCGCAGGATGGCGAGGGCCTGCGAGGCTTGCTTGCCCCGAATCAGGTCCATCACCAACTTGGCCTTCTGGGCCGAGGTCCGTACGTATTTGGCGTGCGAGCGAGCCTCCAGCATGGTCTCCTCTATGCCCTCGCGCCGCTGGGGGCGCCGGGAGCGCCGGCGGCAGCGGCAGCGACCTTGGCGGCCTTCTCGACCTTTGACGAATGGCCCTTGAACTGCCGCGTCGGGGCGAACTCGCCCAGCTTGTGGCCGACCATGTTCTCAGTGACGTAGACCGGGATGAACTTCCTCCCGTTGTAGACGGCGATCGTGTGACCCACCATCTCGGGCGTGATCGTCGACCGGCGCGACCAGGTCTTGACGACCTTGCGCTCGCGGGTCGCGTTCAGCTCGTCGATCTTCTTCAGCAGGTGGGCGTCGATGAACGGCCCCTTCTTCAGCGATCGTGCCATGGCTACTTGCGCCTCTTGACGATGAACTGCTGCGTACGCTTGCTCTTGCGGGTCTTGGCGCCCTTGGTGGGCTTGCCCCACGGCGTCACCGGGTGGCGTCCACCGGAGGTCTTGCCCTCCCCGCCGCCGTGCGGATGATCGACCGGGTTCATCGAGACACCGCGGTTGTGTGGCCGGCGGCCGAGCCAGCGCGAGCGGCCGGCCTTGCCGATTGAGACGTTCTTGTGGTCGAGATTGCCGACCTGGCCGATGGTCGCGACGCAGGCGCTGTGCACCTTGCGAATCTCGCCTGACGGCAGCTTGACCTGGGCGTACTCGTCCTCACGCGCCACAAGCTGAGCCACGGCGCCGGCCGCGCGCACGAGCTGGCCGCCCTTGCCCTGTCGCATCTCGAGGTTGTGGATGAACGTGCCGGGCGGGATCAGGCGCAGCGGCAGACAATTGCCGGGCAGGATGTCGGCTCCCTCGCCGGCCACCACGCTCTGTCCGACCTTCAGGCCGTCCGGGCAGAGGATGTAGCGCTTCTCGCCGTCGACGTAGTTGAGCAGCGCGATCCGCGCCGAGCGGTTCGGGTCGTACTCGATCGCCGCGACCTTGGCCGGCACGTCGCGCTTGTCGCGCCGGAAGTCGATCAGCCGGTAGCGCCGCTTGTGGCCGCCGCCGCGAAACCAGATGGTGATCTGGCCTTTGCAGTTGCGCCCACCCGTGCGCCGCCGCGGCTCGGTGAGAGCCTTCTCGGGACGGTGCTTGGTGATCTCCTCGAACGTCAAGGTGGTCATGAAGCGACGTCCCGGCGAGGTCGGATTGAATTGCTTGAGTGGCATCGCTGTTCTACCCGTTCGGGGCCTTTGGCACCATGCCTAGGCCTGCTCGAAGAACTCGATCATCTTCTCGCCCTTCTTCAGGACGACGTAGGCCTTCTTCCAGTCCGGCCGGCGACCTACGAAACGTCCCTGGCGCTTGACCTTGCCGTGCATATTGGCGACACGCACGTCGGCGACCTTCACGCTGAAGAGCTTCTCGATGGCGCTCTTGATCTCCGGCTTGGTCGCGTCGCGATGGACCTCGAACGCCACCGTGGCTTGCGCGTCCTTGAGGGCGCTCGACTTCTCCGTAATCAGGGGCCGCCTCACGACTTCGTAGAGGTTCTTCATGGCGTCAGCCGCTCCTCTAGCCTGCCCAGCGCCTCGCGCGTGACGAGCAGCGTGCGGCAGTCCATTACGTCGTAGACCGTTAGATGCATCGAGTCGACCACGCGCACGCCCGGGAGATTGCGGCCCGAGAGCACCAGCGTCGGGACAGGACGCGAGTCGACCACCAACGCCTTGCCGGTCACACCCAGGCGCTCGAGCAACGCCTTCAGGGCCTTCGTCTTGGGCGCCTCGACTTTGATGGCGTCCAGGACCTTGAGAGCACCCTCCTTGGCGCGCAGCGAGATGGCGCCACGTAACGCCGCGGCACGCGCTGCCTTGGGCATGGAGTACGAGTAGTCGCGCGGCTGCGGGCCGAAGACCGTGCCGCCGTGGCGCCACAGCGGGTTGCGTGCCTCACCCACGCGGGCGCGGCCGGTTCCCTTTTGGCGCCAAGGCTTCTTGCCGGTGCCTGAGACGAGCGCGCGGTTCTTGGTCATGTGCGTGCCGCGGCGAGCCCCGGCGCGATACTGCTTGACCGCCTCGTACAGCAGGTGCTCGTTCACCGGCGCGGCGAACACGGCTGGCGACAGGCTCACTTCGCCGACCTTCTCGTTGTTGGCGCCATAGACCGCCACGGTCCCGCTCTCCTCGGCCTTGGCTGCCGCGGCGCCCTCTGCGGCCTTCGTCTTCTTCTGTCGTTGCGCCATGGTTGCCTACCCCTTCCGACTCGACGCCTTGCCCTGGGCCTTGTGGATCAGCACGTAGCCGCCACCCGCGCCCGGAACCGAGCCGCGCACCAGCAACACGCCGTTCTCCACGTCGACGCCGACGACTCGCAGGTTGCGCGTGGTCACGCGCTCCGCGCCCATGTGCCCCGGCCCCCGCATGCCCTTCATTACGCGTGAGGGGTACGCCGATGCGCCGATGGAACCCGGAGCGCGGTGGAACATCGAGCCGTGCGTGGCAGCTCCGCCGCTGAAGTGGTGCCGCTTGATCACGCCCTGAAAGCCCTTGCCCTTGCTCACGCCTGTGACGTGCACGACGTCGCCGGGCGCGAAGACGTCGACCTGCACCTTGTCGCCCACCTGAATCGCCGCTGCCTCGTCGACGCGGAACTCCCGCAGCACGCGGCAGGGCGGCAGCCCGGCTTTTTCGAAGTGACCCTTCATCGGCTTGGAGACCCGCTTCACCTTGCGCCGCTCCACCAACCCGAGCTGCACCGCGACGTAGCCGTCCTTGGCTTGCGTCTTGCGCTGGACGACGATGCAGGGTCCTGCCTCGATCACGGTGACGGGCAAAGCCGCCCCGTCCTCGGCATAGACCTGAGTCATGCCCACCTTGCGGCCGATGATTCCCTGCAGTGCCATCTCGTGACCTTTCGTTCGCTCTCGCGAGGCCGTGCTCGTCTACGGGGTCGCCGTCAGGCGTCGCCCCTTGCGCCCAGCCTCATCGCATCTCACTTCGCGCGTTCCTTGCCGAAGGCCTTGATCTCCACGTCCACGCCCGCCGGAAGGTCCAGCTTCATCAGAGCATCGACTGTCTGCGGCGTCGGCTCGAAGATGTCCATCAGCCGCTTGTGCGTGCGTATCTCGAACTGCTCCCGGCTCTTCTTGTCCACGTGCGGCGAACGCAGGACCGTCCAACGGTTCTTGAGCGTCGGCAACGGGATCGGTCCGGCGACTCGCGCCCCGGTGCGCTTGGCGGTGTCGACGATCTCGCTCGTGGACTGATCGAGGATGCGATAGTCGTACGCCTTGAGCCGGATCCGGATCTTCTCGTTGAGCATCATATGAGCACCCGCAGTCGAAAGTCGGCCTCTTCCCTACTCGATGATCTCCGTG
>PMCG01000363.1:10530-11005 GCA_003155335.1 Acidobacteriota bacterium | reverse complement strand
ACCAAGGTCGTTGAGGGCCCGGGCGCAAACGACGCCGAAGCATGGACCTATCTTGGAGGCGCGTATCTTGCCGCGGCCCGCTACGACGACGTCATCACGGCCCTGACAAAGGCGCTCTCGCTGATTCCTGAAACCGATGCGACGCGGCAGCATCGCGGCCTGGTCTGTGCTTACATGACCTGGGCGTACCTCAACAAGAAGGACAAAGAGAACGTTCTCAAGTACGGTCACATGGCCCGCGATCTCGGCTACACGGACGCCACTCTGATGCAGCGCGTCGACGACATTGCCGCCGGCAAGCCGTTCGCAGGCCAAGCGCTGCCACCATCGGCCAAGCCCAAGCCGCGCCCGCGGCGATAGTGGCACGTGGTGTCCGCGATCCAGTGACGAGCCGAGGCCCGCTCAGGTCGACACGACAGCGATTCCGTCGCTAGAGGGGCCACTCACGAGATGGCCCCGCTGAGAGCACGTCTGC
>PMCG01000363.1:6143-10522 GCA_003155335.1 Acidobacteriota bacterium | reverse complement strand
GGTGGCGAGTACTTTCTGATGGCGGAGTCGTTCGCGCGCCACCTGAGCCCTGAGGCCCGTCCTGCGGACGTCCTGGCAGTCGCCGAGAAACTCAAACGCCACGGGGCCGCACTCAACGTCGCGAACATGCTCGAGGTCTTCTTCCCGGACGATGCCGGTCGACGCTACTGTTACCACTTCTGGGGCTACTCGCTGGCAACGCTGCCCGCCAGATTCTGTCTCCGCGCCGTCGGCATGACGGACCTCAAGGCCCCGCAGCTCACCAACGCGCTGCTGTTTCTCTTCACGCTCCATCAGATCCTCTTCGGCGTGCCTCTCGGACGAGGCGCGCGACGCGTTCTGGCCCTGGCCACGCTCTTCTCTCCCATCGCCTGGTACGTGCTCTGGCCGCACCCTGAGGCTGCCTGCGCTTCGGCGGTGCTCTTGGGCCTCATCTGGTCAGCACAGGGACGCCACGTCGCCGGCACCCTCGCTGTCAGCCTCGCTGCCATGCAGAACCCGCCGCTGGTCCTGCTCGCCGCCGCGCTCTGGGCACGTGCGTGCCTGGCGCACTGCACTGGCGCGGCGCCGGAGCGTCGCCCGCGCCTGCACCCTCTGCTCTCCGCAACGCTGGCGCTGCTGCCCGCAGCGCTCCCCGCGCTGTTCTACCTGTGGCGGCTCGACGAGCTCAGCCCGCTGGCNNGATCTCAACCTCGGGATGCTGCCCTACCTGCCCGGCATTTTGCTGCTTTTCGCGGCTTCGTCGCTCGCAGAGCTGAGGCATCTGCGCACAGCCCTGACCTCCCTGGAGCGCCTCGCACTCCTGCTGGCGATGGCACTGCCATGCACGATCACGCAGAACTGGAACAGCGGCGCGGCCGGCCTCAGCCGCTACGCCGTCTGGATGCTGCCTCTGGTGTTGATGGGAGTGGCGCACTCGATGGATCGCTGGCTCGCCGGCAGGCGCCTCGTCCGTCGCGCCGCTCTCGTCGCCGCCGGCGTTGTGGTCGTCAGTCAGGCGTCAATATCGCTGGCGCGTGGTGGTCTCGTGCAAGGCGACGACTCAACGGAACACTCCTGTGCGGCCCGCTTCGTGCTCGACCACGCCCCGGCGCTCTATAGCCCCACGCCCCACATCTTCGTCAGTCGCACGCGGCAGATGCCCTCCCTGCTGGGTTTCGCGGTCTACCGCGACGGCACCGGCCGCTGCCGCAAGGCGTACGTGCGCCCCAAGGACGCCGCTGACCTTCGGGGCATCTGCGGTTACCTGCCGCAGGGCACTGAGGCCTTCTTCGCCACGCCCAAATCGCGCGCGCGCAAGACGTACGGCTACGTCGACTACTGAGCAGCGCCGCGCGGGTCCGGCTCCATGGCACCATCGCGCAACGCCACGTCGGCGCGCGCGATGGCCGTCACAGCGATCCCGCTGAGGACGAGCGCGTGAGCGTCCTCCGCCACGACCGACTGCGGGTCCGCCACCTCGCGTAGCGTTGCCATCTGCAGCGCGGACCAGTCGTCCTGGCCCCAAGCGACCTTGGGCACCCGCAGCCTCAGCAGAACGGCGTTGCGGGTCTGGATGGGCAGCGTCCAGGACGCGCTGCCGACGTCCACCCGCACAGCGGGCCACGTGCCGACATACGCGCTGACCGCTCGGACGCCTAGCAGCGCAAGCGCGTCAGCACGCGGGTTCTCGATCCAGATGGTACCGCTTGTCTTCTGCAGCCAGCGTGCCGGGCGGAATGCGTCAGCCAGAAAACTCTCGGGGCGGGACCACTCGGGACCGAACCGGACCGGCGGCTCGCGCCGCAAGGCCACGGTCAGGTCGCCGGCCGCGTACTCCCGGCGGCCCACTTCCCGTCCGCGCAGCGCGAGGCGTTCGCCGCCGTCTCCGTACATCCCGACGCGGAGCGTCAGACGCCCGGAGATGTATTGCGGCGCGAAGAGGACGTGCGTGTAGCTGTAGTCCTGCGACGGCCGCCAGGTCGACGTCGCCGGGGTCGGGGCATGGTCGTCTGTGAACACCATGGCCCCCTCAGCGTCGAGCGCATGCACGAACGCGAAGTAGTCAGCCGCCAGCGGCTTGAACCCGAGACCGGTGTGCCAGCGATAGGTGACGGCGAAGGCCTGCCCCTCGGCCACCCTCGTCGGTGTCACACTCACGCTCGGTTCGATCTCGGCGATCGGTCCGGTCCCTGCACTCGACCGATGGCAACCCCAGCCGCTCGTCAGCGCGAGAAGCAACACCGCAAGGGCCTCGCGCGCCTTGGCCCGACTTGGATCCACCGTCGGCAGCCTTTCGCATGCTCCGAGCACGCCATAGGATAGCGTCTTTGCCCATTTCCCTGAACGCCGCGCGCTCGGCGCGGCGTCACGCTTCCGTCAGAAGATCGTCGAGGGCGCGGTGGGCATGGTCGAGATGGCCAACGACGATCTGCGCAGCCTCAACGCGCAGATCGAGTTCCTCTTGCGTCGCGCGCTGCGCCCGGCGGGGGGCACGGCATCGACGTGCGCCTACTCGACCTGGCCTCTCTTCATCGCCAGGGCAATGCCGCCCAACATTCCGGCCTGTTCGCCGGCCAGCGAGGCCTCGATGCGCAGCCGATCCGTCGGCACCATCAGCACGCGCTGTTTCACGACCTCGCGCACGGTGTCGAACAGTAGAGCCCCCATCTGCGCCACGCCGCCGCCCAGCACGACCATGTCGGGATCGAGCGTCATCACTAGATTGGCCACGCCGATGCCGAGGTATTCCGCGTGCCGCACGATCACGGTGCGCACAGCGCTGTCCCCGTCTTCGGCTGCCGCGGCCATTTCCTTGGGAGAGATCTTGTTGAGATCGCCGCCCAAGCGTTCGAACAACTTCGGCGCCTGTCCCGAGCGCAAGAGGCGCACGCCCTCGCCNNGATGGTCATGTGTCCGATCTCGCCAGCCGCACCCAGTGGCCCGAGCCGCAGCCGCCCGTCGATGATGATCCCGCCGCCGATCCCAGTCCCGAGAGTGAAGAAGATCATGCTCGAGACCGTCTTGCCGTGGCCGAAGTTCAGCTCGCCCAGAGCTGCCGCACGCGCATCGTTGAGCAGGAACACCGGGCAACCGACCAGCGGCTCGAGGATCTGGCGCACAGGCACCTCTTGCCATTTGCCCGGCATGTTCGGCAGAAACTTCGTCACGCCGCGCTTGACGTCCACGAGTCCTGGCACCACGACGCCCACCGCGGACGGCCGCGCCCCTGCCTGTTCCGTGAGCCCGGCAATCGCCCTGGCGATGCGCGGGATGACGCCTTCGGGCCCGCGGTAGCCCTCGGTGGCGATCGTGCCCTCGGCCGCGACCTTGCCTTCACTGTCCGCGAGCGCGCAGCCGATCGTCGTCCCGCCGAGATCCACCGAAGCAAANNGCCGCTCGCCCGTCAGCGGCTAGACAAAGGCAATCTCCCCGTCGTCCGTGAGGTCGAAGCGCAGTGCCAGAGGCTGCGTCGGCAGCCCGGGCATGCGCAGGATCTCGCCCGTGATCGGGATCACGAAGCCCGCGCCCGCAGCCAGTTGGATCTCGCGCACGGTTACGAGGAAGTCCTTCGGCCGGCCGAGCAGCTCGGGGTTGTCAGAGAGCGACTGCTCGGTCTTCGCGATGCACACCGGCAGATTCCCGAAGCCGAGTTTCTCGAGCTGCGTCAGGTCGCGCTTCGCCCGCATCACGTAGTCCACCGCCTCTGCGCCGTACATCTCGCTGGCCACGGTCTGGATCTTCTCCTTGATCGTCTGGTCCCACTCGTAGAGCGGCTTGAAGTGGCCCTTGCTGCGCCCCACGAGGCTGCGCACGACCTCGGCTAGCTCGCGGCAACCCTCGCCGCCCTCGCTGTACGGCTTCGCGACCACGGCCTCGAGCCCGAGCACGTCGCAATGGTCGCGCACCACGGCCTGCTCGTCCTCGGTGTCGGACGGGAAGTGATTGAGGGCGACCACGCAGCGCTGCTCGAACTTGCGNNNNTCGAAGAACTTCTCCGCGCCCAGCTCGAATGCGAAACCGGCCTCGGTGATGACGATGTCCGCGTACGACAACGCCAGGCGCGTGGCAGCGATCGAGTTCGTACCGTGGGCGATGTTGGCAAAAGGACCGCCGTGCACGAAGGCCGGCACACCCTCGGTGGTCTGCACCAGATTCGGCTTGATCGCGTCGCGCAGCAACGCGGCCATCGCGCCCACAGCGCCCAGATCACGCGCCGTCAGCGGGGTGCCATCGGCGCGGTATCCCACGACGATGCGTCCCAGACGCGCCTTCAGGTCCTGCACGCCGTGCGCCAGACACAGGATCGCCATCACCTCCGACGCTGCGGTGATGTCAAAGCCGGTCTCGCGCGGGATGCCCTGCCGATGGCCGCCCAGCCCGATGACGATCGAGCGCAG
>PMCG01000363.1:5617-6131 GCA_003155335.1 Acidobacteriota bacterium | reverse complement strand
TCGCCGGTGAAGTGCAGGTTGACGTCGTCCGACGGCACGACCTGGGAGCAGCCACCGCCTGTGCCACCGCCCTTCATACCCAGATACGGTCCAAGGGACGGCTCGCGCAGCGCCACCGCAGCACGCACGCCGATGCGCACCAGCCCCTGCGCCAGGCCGACAGATGTCGTCGTCTTGCCCTCGCCCGCGGGTGTGGGCGTGATGGCGGAGACCAGCACCAAGCGCCCCTGAGTTTGCCGGCCTTCCATGGCGCCGGCTGTCACCTTGGCCTTCCATTGCCCGTAGGGCTCGAGATGCTGCGGGTCCAGCCCCAGCGTCTTGGCAACGTCCGCGATGGGTCTCATGCNNGGCGACCGCTCAGCACGCGATGCGACGCTATTGTCCCCGAATCCACCGCGACCTGCCAGCAATGACGCGCCCCATCCGCTAAGATCCGTCTATGTCGTCTGTCGTCCGCGTCACGCCCGTCGGCCCCCTCGAGTGCAACTGCGTCATCGTTGGCGACGACACCAGC
>PMCG01000363.1:5070-5603 GCA_003155335.1 Acidobacteriota bacterium | reverse complement strand
TGCCGCTCTACGACGCCCTCTCCGAGCAAGCGGCCTGGCTCGGGGGCCTGGTGCCCGAGCCTGAGCGCGCCCCTGTCGATGCCACGCTCGCGCACGGCGACCTGCTGCACGTCGGCGACCTGACCGCGCGCGTGCTCCACACTCCGGGCCACACGCCCGGCAGCATCTGCCTCTTCTTCGACGGCCCAGAGCCGCTGCTGCTCGCCGGGGACACGCTCTTCGCAGGAGGCATCGGCCGCACCGACCTCCCGGGCGGCGACACCCGCGCGTTGATGCAGTCGCTGTCGAAACTGCTCGTGCTCGACGACCGCACGCGCGTCGTGCCCGGCCACGGACCAGACACGACGCTCGCCGCCGAGCGGCGCGACAACCCGTTCCTGATCGGCTTGCCCCCATGATCGCGAGCCGCCGGCTACTCCTGACGTTGCTCGTCGTCGCTGGCGCATCACCCCTGGCGTTCGCAGCCGACAATGACGTGCTCACGCGTCTGCACCACACAGAGCAGGTGGATGGCCGCGTCATGGAGACAGCGA
>PMCG01000363.1:0-5003 GCA_003155335.1 Acidobacteriota bacterium | reverse complement strand
TGGACCGTCGGCACGCGCGGCATCGTGAGCGGTTCGGCCGTCCATGTACGCATCGGCAGCGAGTCTGACCTGGCGCAATGGCACGGTCGGCTGGCGAAGAAGATCGTCTTCCTGGGCATCGCTTCTCCGCCGCCGACGCCCCGCGTCCCGCACCGCCTGAGCGACGAAGAGCTGGCTGCACTTCGCTCGCCTGGTGAGCCACCAACGCCGCCGAATGCACAGGAGTTCGCCGCGCGCGATCGGCTGCAGCAGCGTCTCGTCTCTTTCTTCGCGAGCGAGGGCGCCCTGGCTGTGATCGAGTCTGGCGGGTCGGACAGCGGCACGTACCTGGTCGTGCAGGCACACGCCGTCCTTCAGCTCCGGCGCTCACTAGGCGTGCCGGCCTTGATGATGGCCGGCGAGCACTTCGGCCGCGTCGTGCGCCTACTTGACAGCGGCGCCAGCGTGCGGCTGGAGCTCAACGTGCGCACGTCGTTCCACGAGGACGACCTCACGAGCGCGAACGTGATCGCCGACCTCCCTGGCAGCGACCTCGCGGCCGAGATCGTCATGGTGGGCGCCCATCTCGATTCGTGGCACGGCGGCACCGGCGCCACCGACAACGCAGCGGGCGTGGCTGGGGTGATGGAGGCCCTGCGACTGCTAAAGGTCCTCGGCGTCCAGCCGCGGCGCACGATCCGCCTGGCCCTCTGGACCGGCGAGGAGCAGGGACTGCTCGGGTCGCGCGCCTATGCCGCGGTGCACCTGGGCCGCCGCCAAGAACCCAAGGACGAGCTCACGCGCGGCCTGCCATTCTTCCTGCGACCGTTCGCCGGCGTACTTGAGACCAAGCCGGACCTCGCGCGTCTCGACGCCTACTTCAACCTNNGGCTCAGACCACCAGACGTTCGAGTCGCTCGGAGCTCCGTCTTTCGCTTTTCTCCAGGACGATCTCGACTACCTCACGCGCAGTCATCACATGAACATGGACGTCCTCGAGCGCCTCGAACCCGAGGACCTTTCACAGGTTTCGGTGGTGACCGCTTGGGTGCTCTATCGGGCAGCGATGGCTGACGAGCGCGTGCCCCGTCCGACGCTGCCCAGCGTCAGACCCTGAGCGGGACGGCGCCCTCAGGTCCGCTCCGCGAGGTCGCGCTCGCGCCAGGCCGGCGCTCTCAGGAGCACGAAATCGAGCAGGCGCGGGAAGTGGCGCGCGAGCAGCACCAAGAGCTTGCCGTGCGCGGTGATCACTGCCTCGCGGCGCCGGCGCATGACCGCGCGCACGATGGCACGCGCCGCGACTCTGTTGGACACGATCAGCCAGGCCGGGACGTTCTCTTGCGCATCCGGCCGCAGCTCGCCACGCGCGTCCTTGAGCCGGAACTCGCTCTCCACGAACCCGGGCGCGATGTGCGTCACGGAGACTCCGTCGCGGCGCACCTCATACCGAAGCGCCTGCGCCAGCGCGCGCACCGCGAACTTGCTCATGGCATACGCGGAGGTGCCGGCGGTCGCTACGTAGCCCGCAACGCTGCCCACGAGCGCGATGCGACCGCGCGACTTGAGGACCTCCGGCAATGCGGCCTTCACCGTGCGCATGAGGCCAAAGACGTTGGTCTCGAACTGGCGGCGATAGTCCTCGATCGTCAGGGCCGCGAATGTCCCAGGCGCGCCGAAGCCGGCATTGGCCACGACGACGTCCAGTCGCCCCCACTCCGCTAGCGCCCGCGCCACCGCCCTCTCGGGATCGCCGTCGCGCGTGACGTCGCACTCGACCNNTCGCGCGCCAAGGCAGCGCCGATTCCCGACGACGCGCCTGTGATCAACACGACCTGCTCGGCCATCGGCTTCCCCCTCGTCAGCCTCTCAGCGCGCGAGCGCGAGCTGCACCGCCACCTTCATCGCCGCGAGCATGCTGCCCTCGGCCGCAATCCCCTGGCCCGCGATGTCGAAGGCCGTGCCGTGATCGACCGACGCGCGAGGAAACGGCAAACCCAGCGTCACGTTCACGGACTTGCCAAAGGCCATCAGCTTGACCGGGATCAAACCCTGGTCGTGATAGAGCGCGATCACGGCGTCGAACTCCCCCTGGAACGCTCGAGGGAAGAGCGTATCTGCCGGAAACGGTCCGTGACAGTCGATGCCTTCGCGCTTCAGCATCTCGACGGCGGGGGCGATCGCGTCGCGCTCCTCAGTGCCGAAGAGCCCGCCCTCGCCCGCGTGCGGGTTGAGCCCGCACACTGCGATGCGTCGCCGCGTCGCGCCAAAGCGCGGCAGCTCGCGATGGACGAGGCGCCCGACGCGCGCGACCTCTGCGCCGGTCACGGCATCGGGCACGGAGCGCAGCGAGCGATGGATCGTCACCAGCGCGACACGCAACGGTCCGCCGACGAACATCATCGCCACGTCCTTCACGCCCGCAACGTCGGCAAGCAACTCGGTGTGCCCCGGGAACGAATAGCCAGCGGCGCGCAGCGACTCCTTGTTGAGCGGCGCAGTGGCGATTGCGTCGACCTTTCCCGCCATCGCATCGCGCGCGGCCCGGAGCACCGCTTCGGCTGCGACGCGCCCCCCTGCTGCCGTGACCTGGCCCAGCGGCACCTCGGCCTCGAGCGGGATATCGACGAGTTCGACACCCAGCGCGGCAACGCCCTTCCAGCCCATACGGCGCGCAAAGGCCTCGATCGTGTCGCCCGGACCGTAGACGACGTACTCGGCCGGTGGCCGCTCGGGCGACGCGAGCGCCTTGAGCACGACCTCTGGCCCAATCCCGGCCGGATCGCCCGCCGTGACGGCAACTCGCGGCAGGTGTGTCACTTGTCTCCCCAGTTCGACCGGTTCCGCTTCGGTGACGACAAATGGGCGAGACGATCGGACCTGGCCTGGCACACCTGTCCGCTATCGTGCGCGCGAGGCAGAACTATGGAACTCATCGCTCGACTGATCGCCGCCATCGCACTCCTCGCCGGCAGTGTCCTTGTCCTGCGCCACGTCATCGTCACCGATCTCGCCACCGCGCGTCCGGTCACGGTACGCAGGCGCCGTGCACGCGTGCGCAGTGCACCAGCACTCAAACGCGCCGCGTGAATCGGGCCGCTCCTGCCGCCATGCTATAGTTTGACACAGGCTCACCGCGACCCTGTGGTGCAGAGGCCTAGCACATCACCCTTTCAAGGTGGAGATCGTGGGTTCAAATCCCACCAGGGTCGCCAACTCCCGCCCAATCGCTCCTGCGGATGCGCACCAAGGTGCTCAACGCTGAGCTGGACCATCTACTCCGGAGATGGTACCCGGGCCTTCGGGGGCCGCGGCTAGTCACTCACGGCAATGTGGCAACTGGGACCCCTACCGCGGGTCGTGGTGCTCGCCGTGATGCTCTTCGCGCGGGATCGGGCATCGGTCGCTGCCGACGTTGCCGGACGCATCGGTCGAGGTGATGACGGCCTGACCCGGACCCACCAGGAAGTGCTTGATATGGTGGCGACCGACGAGGTCGACAAGCCTCACTCCCGGCCGATGTGTCTCGTCGATCTTGATCGTCTCATTGTTGGCCAGGACGTAGCTCCCGAGGCGAAGGGTCGGCGAGGTTGTGCAAGCGTCTGTGGTGGCGACGCGGAAGAAGCCGTCGTCATCGTAGTCGCGGTCGTGTCTGTCGTGTCTCTCGTCGGGCTCTTCGACCGGTACGCACGAGACCGCTGGCGGCACCGTGTCGCTCACGGTCACTGTCTGCGTCGCAGTCGCATGGTTGCCAGAGATGTCGGTGGCTCTCCACGTGACGACAGTCGGTCCGACCGGGAACCTCGGCGGCGCATTGTTCGTGAAGGCCGGTGTCCCACCGCAGTCGTCCGTCGCTGTCGGCGATCCGAGGCTGGCTGGGCCGCAGTTGGTCAGAGCGATGTTGGCTGGGACGGACGTGATCACCGGTGGCGTCGTGTCGACGACGGTCACGTTCTGGTTACGCGTGGCTGTGCGGCCGTGGCCATCCTCACCGGTCCAGGTGACGACGGTTGTCCCGAGCGGGAAGGCGCTGGGTGCGTTGTTGGTCACAGTGACAGAGCTGGCGTCGCACACGTCAGTCGCTGTGGGGCTGCCGATGGCGGTGTCGCGGCAACTGCCGAAGACCACGTCCGCGGGCCCGCTGAGGACCGGAGTGGGCACCGGCGTCTGGTCAGGATTCGCGACGAGGCGGCAGTTGTCGCTCCTGTCTGGAACGCCGTCGCCATCAGCATCGGCCAGCGCGATCGTACCTGACAGATCCACGGTCAACGACCCGCCGAAGTCGCCGAAAGGGTCGACGTGGACATTCGTGCCGACCACCACGTGCATCTGGACCGTTCCCGCCGCCAAGTCGATCGTCCCTGTCACCGGATCTCTCGGGTTCGAGTCCCCGTTCTCCGGCGCACCATTGTTGATAGCCGCTTCGTAGAGGAGCACGTCCTCGGGAGGGATGGAGAANNGAGAAGGCGAACGTGTCCGGACCTCCAGAAGGGGTACCCACGAACGATACGGTCTGCGCAACCTGCACGCTCAGCGCGCTGTAGTCCTGGTTCGAGGTGCTTCCGAGGCAGGAGTAGCTATTCGTGAATGGGCTGATGATCACTGTGCCCTGCGTCAGCACGAAGAGCCGATTGCCGCCACCGACGTCGCGGCCTTCACTGGGCGAGATATCGAGTCGGCCGCCAATGACCGGCACGTCACCGTCCAAGCTAGGACAAGGGAAGGGCGTCGACTGATGGATGTGCATGGTGCCCGTGACGTTCTGCACGACCATGGGTTGAAGGTCCGAAGCCTGGGCGTGCGCCACCGCCGGCACGATCAGGGCCAGTCCGGCGATCAGGAGGAGCGTCCACTTCATCTTCATGAGTTTCATCTCCTCTGGGCTACTGGATACGCACGATGCGGACGTCGCTGAGCGTGCCGCCCTGCTGGTTGAACGACGCATCGACCTGGAACGGGTACGCTGCCCCGTTGACGGTCCGCAGCACCGTCTCAATACAGGCGGGTCCGCTACAAGCTGCCGGGAT
>PMCG01000072.1:4321-6719 GCA_003155335.1 Acidobacteriota bacterium | reverse complement strand
CCACCGGCGTCCCGCGCCTCGTGGTCAAAGACGGCACAGTCGCATCGCCGCAGTCCTGCGCGGGCAGCCGGATTCTCTACGGCCGGCACTCTCTTCTCGGTCCAATGGAGCTCTACACCGTCGCGCCTGANNCCGGTCGCGTTCCTGATCCACGGCGGCCCGCAGGGCAGCTTCGGCAACGAATTCCACTATCGCTGGAACCCTCAGGCCTATGCCGGCGCTGGCTACGCGGTCGTGACGATCGACTTCCACGGCTCAACAGGCTATGGCCAGGCGTTCACCGACGCGATCAATGGCGATTGGGGCGGCGCGCCCTACGAAGACCTGATGAAGGGCCTCGACTTCGCCCTGGCGCACTTCGGCTTCCTCGACGGCCAGCGCGTGGGCGCGCTCGGTGCATCGTATGGCGGCTACATGGTCAACTGGATCGCGGGCCACACCGACCGTTTCCGCTGCCTGGTCTCGCACGACGGCAATCTCGACGAACGCGCGGCCTACTTCGACACCGAAGAGCTGTGGTTCCCCGAATGGGAGCACCGCGGCACACCCTGGCAGAATCCTGCCGGCTACGCGCGCGACAATCCAGCCGAGTTCGTCAAGAACTGGAAGACGCCGATGCTCGTGGTGCACGGCGGACGTGACTTTCGTGTGGTCGAGACAGAGGGCCTATCGACCTTCACCGCGCTGCAACGCAAAGGCATCCCCTCGAAGCTGCTCTACTTCCCCGACGAGAACCACTGGGTGCTGAAGCCGCTCAACTCCAAGCAATGGCACGAGACGGTCATCGCCTGGCTCGACCAATGGTTGAAGAAGTAGCGAGCGTGACGCCGAGTTCCCGCCTGTCCCCGCTGCTTGACATCATGATGCCTTACTCCTAGCATCAAGGCATGCGGACCACGCTAACCCTTGACGAGGATCTGGCGAGCAAACTCAAGGCCGAGGTCCGCCGCACCGGCAAGCCCTTCAAGGCCATCGTCAACGAATACCTGCGCTCTGGACTCGTGCGGCGGCCGGGAAACAAGCCTCTCACGGCTTTCCGCGTGAAAGCGCGCAGCCTCGGAGCGCTGCGACCTGGCCTTTCGCTCACCAACGTCGGCGAGTTACTCGATCTCGTCGAAGGCCCGCTCCACCGATGATGCTGTTGGACGCCAACCTGCTGCTGTACGCCTACCACCCGCAGGCGCCGCAGCATCGGCGCGCAGCGCAGTGGCTCGAGTCTGTGTTCTCCGACAGAGGTCCCGTCGGTCTGGCCTGGATGACGATCTGGGCATTCATTCGCATCGTCACCAACTCACGCGTGTTCGAGCGGCCGCTGGGGACCGATGAGGCCGTAGCGATCGCGGGCGGCTGGCTGAGTCAGCCGTCGGCCGTGCTGCTCGATCCGGGTGAACGCTATTGGGCGATCTTGAGACTGCTGCTGGTAGACGGGCAGGTGTCCGGTCCGCTCGTGACGGACGCAGCCCTGGCCGCGCTGGCACTGGAGCACGGTGCCGTGCTCTGCACGACCGACCGGGACTTCAGCCGCTTCCCTTCCCTGAAGACGCTCAATCCGCTCTTGGGCTGACCAGCGACGTCGCCGCACCCATCAGACTCGACGCGATGTGCACGGCTTGGACTGGATCGATGCCGATGGCCGTCTCGTCGGAGAGCACGATCCCAGCGTAGCCGCGTGCGATCAGATCGAAGAGGTGGCAGACCTCTGATCGAGTGGGCTCGGGGTGGTGCGTGAGGTGCTCGATCACCTGGCCGGCCATCAGGATCGGCCGCGACAGCCTTTGCGGATCGATCGCTGCAACACAACGCGCCAGGTCTGCCATGCCAAGCTGCGCGCCCAGGTCGCCGCGGCAGAGCCAGAGCGCGTCGCAGCGCGATGCGATCGCGTCAATCTGCGCGACGGCCTCCCGTCGCTCGATCTTGCCAACGACTTCGGCGCCCGGTAACCGCCGCCGCACCCATTCGGCCTCATGGCCGTCCACCATGAACGAGAAGGCCCATGCCACGCCGCTGATCCCCGAGAGCGCGATGATCGCATCGAGATCCGCAGGCGTCAGGTCGTCGAGCACGACCGGGTGCTCGATCAGGTTCACACCTTTGCGCGGCCGGAGCCGCCCGGTTACGAGCGCCTCAGCCTCGATGCGCTCGTGTCCTCCTGACACGACTCTGAAGCGCAACCGGTCGTCGTCCACGCTGAGCGTCTCCCCGGCGCGCGACTGGGCGAAGAGCTCGCCGTGCGGCAGCGGGACCGCGTGCGCCTCCTTTGCGTCGAGCGCGAATACGACCCGCTCACCCACGTGGACATCGCGCTCCGCGAAGCGCCCGAGGCGCATCTTCGCGCCCTGCAAGTCCACGACAAGCGGCGCGTCCGGCAGCACGGTGTGGAGCTGATGCGCTCTGGCGC
>PMCG01000072.1:2173-4275 GCA_003155335.1 Acidobacteriota bacterium | reverse complement strand
GGCGTCAGCCGAGCGCGATCTCCATCGACTCGCGGGCCACGACGGCGCCGTCCCACATGGCGCTGGCCTCTTTCTCGATCTCCGCCATGCGCTCGTCTTCGTGGTCCGGGTCGTGATGGAAGATGACCAGCTTCTTCACGTGCGCGGCTCGGCAGAGGCGGATTCCCTCCTGCCAGGTCGAGTGGCCCCAGCCCACCTTCGAGGGCAGCTCGTCGTCCGTGTAGGTGCTGTCGTAGATGACGAGGTCGGCGCCTTCGATCAGCCCGAGCACCGCCTGGTCCGGCTTGCCAGGCTCGTGCTCCGTGTCCGTGACGTAGCACAGCGACTTGCCGCCCTGGTCCAAGCGATAGGCCGTGGCGCCGCTCGGGTGGCGCAGGCAGGCCGTGCGCACGTGCACGCCGTTCTCCAGCGTGAAGCGGTCGCCCGCCTCAAAGTCCTCGAAGATCAGGTCGGACTTCATGATCTCGAGCGGCACCGGGAACATCGGCTGCATCATCTGGCCGGCCAGCGTGGCCCGCACGCCGCCGTGCGCGTTGAGGTGGCCCGCCATCACGCGGAAGGCGCGGCCGCCCACAAACGCAGGGCTGAAGAAAGGAAAGCCGCTGATGTGGTCCCAGTGCGTGTGGCTCAGGAGGAGCTGCGCCCGGCGGGCGTCTTCCTGGAGGAGCCGCGCACCCAGGCCGCGAATCCCCGTGCCGGCATCGAGAATGATGCGACCGTCTCCGGCCGCGACCTCGACGCAGGCGGTATTGCCGCCGTACACCATGTGTTGGAGCGAGGGACAGGCGATGCTACCCCGCACACCCCAAAACCGCACGACGAATCCCATGTTCATCCCCGCTTACGGCCCGAATCGTCTCTGGCGGTCAAGCCACAGCGTTCAAAGTCTAACCGATCCGAGGATCACTGCAAATGACGCCGATCACACCCGGCACGCGGCGACCGGCCGAGCGTCAAAATCGACCGGCCGTGATGTTCCAGGTGATCACATCCCTCTCAAGCGACCCCAGGCGCGTCTTGACGACACTGCCGTCGCGACCAAAGACGTAGCGATTCAGCTCGTGCTGGTCGTCAGCCGCCACATACAGCTCTGGCCGACCGTCGCCGTCGAGATCAGCGCCGTAGGCTGCGTGCTCGAAGCCCGAGGAGTTCGTCTCGAAGCGGCTCACCTGCCACGTCACCTGCCCTGTCTTGGCGTCTTTGTGCTGATGGAGCAAGTGCAGGCCGGTCTTGATCGCAGCTGCCACGATCTCGACCTGGCCGTCACCGTCGAAATCACCTGGAACCAGAAAGCGGCACTGGCTGTCTTCAATCGTGGCCAGCACATCGTAGCGAAACGCGCCCGACTTGCCCTGCGTGTAGCGGCGGATCTCCACAGGCCGCACGATCCTGTCCCCGTCGCGCTGGGCCTCGATGGAACCCAGGAGCGCGGGCCGACCGTTGCCGTCGAGGTCCGCGACGATGATCTCCTTGGCGTGCGTGTTGTTGAGCGGATCAACGACGGTTTTCTCGTATTCTTGGCCGTTCCACTTGTACATCACGATCTGGCCGGACTGGGAGAGGCCCACGCGATTGCGTTCGGATGGCGTCGCGAAGAACTCCTTCATCCCGTCGCCGTCGATGTCGCCGATCGCGATCTGATGCACAAACGTGTCGGGCCGCTGGTCCAGCTCGACGACCTTGGGCACGCCACCCGGTGTCGTCGGCGGGCTGTACACGGCCACCACGCCCGAGTCGTGCGTGGCCATCACGTACTCGTCCTGGCCGTCCCCGTTCACGTCTCCGATCGCGATGTCGCGCAGGCGATTGAACTTCCCGCCCCAGGAGCGCTCCCAGAGCGTCTGGCTCGTCCAGCGGCCGTCCGCGAGGCGCCAGCGCTTGAGCAGGGCCCGCTCGCCCCCGATCGTGAGGATCTGGCCGTCAGGCAGAGGGATCGCCTTGTGAAAGACGTTGCTCTCCGGGTCCTCGAGGCGCGTGGCCTGCCAGCCGTCCGGTGCCTGTCGCCAGATCTGGAGCCGCGCCGGCCCGGGCTTGGACTTGCCTTGCGCGTCCTTCCAGAAACAGGCTTGCGCGAGGATGAGGGTGGGGTAGGGTCCGCCTTT
>PMCG01000072.1:0-2095 GCA_003155335.1 Acidobacteriota bacterium | reverse complement strand
CGTATCGGCACGCAATTGTAGCCGAGACGGGCGTTCGGATCAGGATCGTCGGCTGCCGCGTACCGCTAGCGCGGCCGCGCAGCCTGTCGGGGCGAAGCGACCTCGGGCTCCAGATCGAGCGTCAAGCGATTGCCGCCTGCCGTCTTGCTGGCGTACATCATCCGGTCGGCGCGGGCGACCAGCGTCTCGGCCGAGTCGTCCGGCCGCGCCATCGTGGCCCCGACCGAGAGCGTCACGCGCAACGTGCGGCTCTTCGCGGTCAGGCTCGATGAGCCGACCAGCGCGCGGATCTTGTCGCCCACGCCGGCCAATTGCTCGGGCGAGACGTAGGCGATCACCCCGAGGAACTCGTCGCCGGCCCAGCGGCTGAGGCTGTCGAACGCGCGCACGCTGGCCAGCGCCGTGCGTCCGACGATGCGCAGCACGCGATCTCCCGCCTCGTGTCCGTGCTCGTCGTTGATGCGCTTGAATTCATCGATGTCGAAAAACAGGACGCCAAACGGTCTTCCGAACCGCTGCAATTCCCCGAGCTTAGAGTGCAGTTGCAGCTCGGCGTAGCGCCGGTTGCCCAACTCGGTCAGAGGGTCGAGCAGCGCGAGGCGCTCGAGCTCGGTGATGCGCTCTCGGTCGCGCTGGCGCCTCCGGTTCTCGTCGAATATCTCCACCGCCCCGACGATCGCGCCAGTCTCGTCCCGGATCGCATCCGCGCGGATCCGCACCGGCACGCGGTGACCGTTCTCGTGGTGCAGAAACGCCTCCACCTCGCGCGACTCGCCGTCCCGGATCGTGTCCGCCAGCGGACAGCCGGATCCGCACAGAACCCGGCCGCCGTCGTCCACGTGCATGAGCAGCCCAGCGTCGCCGCAGCGCCGGCCGATCACGACGTCGCGTGCGTAGCCGCTGATCGCCTCAGCCCCCTGGCTCCAGTACTGGATGACGCGGTCGCGATCGACGACGTAGACTCCGTCGTGGAGGCTGTCTAGCAGTCTCTGGTAGAAGCTCGAGTCCTTGGTCAGGGTCTTCAGGGGCATTGGGCAGACGATCTTACTCTGTATCGATACGCGGGCCGCGCACTGCCGGTTTGCGCCAGCGTCCCTGCGAGCGTCCAGGATGCTACTGGCGCTGACACGAGGCATAGGCCTCGAGCAGTTGCGTCATCAGTGCGGCTCGATCAGGGAGCCGTGCGAGCGCGCACACGGCGGGCCGCTCCACGGCCGCACGCAGCACACGCGCCAGCGCGGCAACGTCGCCCCACCCGACGAGCCCATCTCCCGGGTGCCACTCGCCCACGCCGCCGGAGTCGTAGCCGACCACCGGCACACCCATCGCCAGCGCCTCGAGGCCGGCGATGCCGAACGGCTCTTGCCAGCGCGAGGGCAGGACCACGGCGCGCGCCCGGCGGTAGGCGCGGCTGANNCAGCGGCAGAACCACACCCGAGGCGCGCCAGGCATCGATTGCGTCGCGCACGCCCTTGGCCTCTGACAACCACGTCGCCCGCATTCTCTCCTATCCGCGCTCGGCCTGATCGCCCGCCCCGTGTTGTCTGCCAGGCGGCTGAAGGGTGAGCAGGGTCGTCACGAAGCGCGGCGTGCGTCACTGCATGGGAACCTGAAGAGTGCGTGAAACCAGGAGACGGCGCACCTATGCCCTGGCCCGGTTCGCTCGTGAGCCGGCGCGAACATCCTCCCGCAGGACTCAGGCCGCCGTTCGCGCCCACTCGAGAATGGCCTCTCGCAGAGCAGCGTGGAGCGTGAGTCCCTTGAGCTCGGCACGCCTTTCGAGCAACGCCCAGATCTCTTCTGGAAACCGCACCGAGCGTGGCGTGGTTCCCCGCGACTCGAGCAGTCGCTTCGGCCGGCCGCGGCCCACCTGGACGACGAGTCCTTCCGCGGCGATCCGCCGCGCATAGGAATTCGGTTTCAAACGTGCCTTCCGGTCACGGGCCGAGGCCCTGCGAATCGCCAGACTATGCACGCGCCTTGCCGGGATACAGCCGCTTCAGCAGTTGGATCTGGCCGGCGTGGTAGAGATCGTGCGCGGCCACGCCTGTGATCATGAACGCGTTCGTGTGCCGGCTGCCGCGCGACTTGCGGT
>PMCG01000103.1:6964-7137 GCA_003155335.1 Acidobacteriota bacterium | reverse complement strand
TGCGACACGACGACGTAGTCCGGCACTGGCTCGCCGCGCGCCTGGAGCATTTCCTGCAGCGCGCTCTTGGGATCGCGCGCGCCCAGGCGCCGGTTCTCAGCCAGCTCGCGCTCGATCGCCGTGCCCACCAGGCGCTGCGCTGCCTCGATGCCGCCGTCGAGGTAGACCGCGGC
>PMCG01000103.1:0-6928 GCA_003155335.1 Acidobacteriota bacterium | reverse complement strand
AGACCGAGCGCCTCGGCACGCTCCGCCAGCCGAGCCTCGGAGACCAGAAGCGCCTTGAGCCGGCTCTTGCGGCCCTCAGCTCCCTCGGGGTCGCGGCGATGGAGCACGTCTGCGGTGGCCAATGCGATCACGGCGTCGCCGAGGAATTCCAGGGGCTCGTTGTCGCGTCGGATGCCGCTGAGATCTTCGTGCGCAGCGCTCGAGTGCGTCAGCGCGCGATCTAGGAGCGCCGGCTCGCGGAAGCGATAGCCGAGGCGTTCGGCAACCGCAGCGAGCTGCCGCGCGCGAGCCTCGACTACCGATTCGGCAGAATCCACGCTCACAGGACCCTCAGACGGCGCCTGGTCAGGCCGCAGAGGAGTGGCGATCGGTCAAGAAGCGGACGTCGAAATCGCGGTCGCATCGGGCGCGGCCGACTATAGCACCACCGTCGGCCGTAGTAAGATACGCGCTCCGCGTGGCGGGCGCGTGGCCGAATAGCCCCCCAGCGCGGTCTGGAGTCGCCGAGAAGAAGGAGCTCGCCATGTCACCGTCCTTTGCCGGGGCCGGCACGGCCCTCGTCACACCCTTCACCAGCGAGGGCGCGCTCGACGAGAAGGCGCTGCGTCGCCTGGTCATGCGCCAGGTCGAGGAGGGCATAGACGTCCTGATCCCCTGCGGCACGACAGGCGAGAGCGTCACGATGAACGCCGCGGAGCAGCGGCGCGCCATCGAGGTCACCATCGAGGAGGCGGCGGGCCGAGTGCCGGTGCTGGCCGGTGCGGGCAGCAATGACACGCGGGCCACGATCGAGCGCGCCAAGGCGGCGCAGGCCAGCGGCGCTGACGCGGTCCTGATCGTCGGTCCGTACTACAACAAGCCGACTGCCGAGGGCTTCTACCGGCACTTCGCGGCCGTAGCTGAGGCGATATCGATACCGGTCGTCTTCTACAACGTGCCGGGACGAACGGGCAGCAACATCGACGCCAAGACCCAGATCCGGCTGGCGGGCCATCCCAATATCGTGGCCGTGAAAGAGGCCTCGGGGAATCTCGTCCAGATCATGGAGGTGATCCGCGACGCGCCGTCCAACTTCGAGGTGCTCTCGGGGGACGACGCCATGACGCTCGCGGTCATCGCTGCCGGGGGCAAGGGCGTGATCTCGGTCGTGGCGAACCAGATTCCGCGCGCGATGCACGAGCTGGTGGCCGCGGCCCTGCGCGGCGACTTTGCCGAGGCCCGGCGCATCCACTACAAGTACCTGCGCTTGATGAACCTCAACTTCATCGAATCGAGCCCGATCCCGGTGAAGGCCTCGCTGGCGCTGATGGGACTGTGCGGCGAGCACTACCGGCTGCCGATGTGTCCGCCCTCTGACGCGACGCGTGAGACACTCAAGCAGGAGCTCTCGTCGCTCGGCTTGCTCGCGTAGAGCCGGGACAGCTGCGGAGTCGTCGCGCGGACGAGCGGAGGACGTGACATGTCAGGCGCCGAGATCGAGATCCCACGGGTTGCGATCGAGCCGATCGAGTGCTTCCGGGAGTCCTGGCGTCGCATTGCGGACGAGTACTGGCTCTTTGTCGGGATCACGGCCGTTGGCCTGATCGTCGGTGCGCTGGCCCCGCTGGGCGTGCTGCTCGGTCCGATGCAGTGCGGAATCTATCTGTGCTATCTCGGCAAGTGGCGCGGCGAGCCGGTGCGTTTCGAGACGCTCTTCCGCGGGTTCGACTACTTCGTCGAATCGCTGATCGCTGCGCTGGTGCTGATGGGTGTGGGGCTCGTGGTCGTCGTACCGTGCGTGTTGGCAGGCATCGCGGCCACGCTCGTGTTGCTCGGGCTGGGCGCCGCGAGCCGTCAGCCGGCATACGTCTCGCTCGTGGTGGTTGCCGCCATCGTGGGATACGTGCTGCTGCTCTTACTCGCCTCGCTGATCGGCAGCTTCTTCACTTTCACCTTCATGCTGATCGTCGACCGCAGGCTGACAGCGATCGAGGCGGTGAAGCGGAGCGCGGAGGCGGTCTGGCGTAACTTCGGGGGCATGCTCGCGCTCAGTCTGCTCGGGGTCGCGGCNNGCGCTGGCCCAAGCAGCGCCTAGATTCCGGCAACCGCGCGGCGCGTCTCGGCGCCGCCCGGCGGGGCGTTCAGCCATGCTATCCAGTAGGGAATTTTCCTAGGCGCGAATGCGCTCGCGCTCTATTGAGCCTGCGAGCCCGCGCTCGTAGACTGCCGGCACCTGAGCGGCGCGGGGCTCTCGAGGTCAAGTGGATCGCTACAAGAGAATGGCACGGACGCGATGCGGCAGGCAGTCTCACGGGCCCAGGACAGCAGTGGCGAGCGCTTGCCGCGCCGAGCTGCCGGGCTGCGCGGCGTGCAACCGCTCGACTGGCCAGGAGAAGGACCGCTGCGCGTGAGCCCTCGACGCGCGGCGCCGGGCAGCGGTGTGAAGCGCCGGAGCGCGTCCTCGGACAAACCCTCGACGCGGGAAGGATCTCGGCGGCGCATCGCTGAGTTGCAGCAGGCGCTGCTGGTCGATCCGCTGACGCACCTGGCCAACCGGCGCTACGCCGACATTCAACTAGCGGCCAGGCTCAACGAGCTCCGGCGATATGGCGCGGCTTTCGGCGTGCTGTTCTTCGACATCGACCATTTCAAGGACTTCAACGATCGGCACGGGCACCCTGTTGGCGATCGCGTCTTGGTCCGGGTGGCGAGCGTGGCCTCGCGCAGCGTGCGCTCGATGGACACGGTCTGTCGCTGGGCCGGGGACGAGTTCCTGGCGCTGATCGGCCACGTTGACCGCGAGCAGCTCACGCGCGTGGCCGAGAAGATCCGGCTGCGCGTGGCGAAGTCTGCCGTGCGCGTGGGGCATGCCGCGCTGCCTGTCACTCTGTCCGTCGGCGCCGCGGTGGCCGACGCTGACGAGTCGGCACCTGAGCTTCTGGCTCGCGTGGATCGCCTCATGTACCGGAGCAAGGAACTGGGAGGCAATCGCGTTACGGTGGGCACAGCCGCTGAGCGGCAGTCGCAGCCTGAGAAGCCCCTGCGGCCAGGCTCACGCCGGGTCGTGCGCGTCCTGCTGGTGGACGATCACGCAGTCGTGCGCCAGGGTCTGGTCGCCTTCCTGAAGAACGAGTCGGAGCTGCGGGTGGTGGGAGAGGCCGCAAGCGGCGCTGAGGCGATAGAGATTGCCGGACGGCTGGCCCCCGACGTCGTGCTCATGGACGTGACGATGACTGGCATGGACGGCGTCGAGGCCACGCGCGTCATCAAGCAGAGGCAGCCCGCAGTGCGCGTGATCGCGCTTTCGGCGCTCACGGACGCCGACGTCACGCGGCGCATGGCGGCTGCCGGGGCCAGCCTCTTCGTGAGCAAGGCCGCCTCGCCACACGAGTTGTTGCGCGCGATACGCAGCGTGCGCGACTGAACCCACGCAAACCCCGTCGCACCCGGAACGCGCGGCGCGACTAGGCCGAACGAGGTCGGCGGCGCTTTCGCCGCGAGGTGGACGATCTCTTGCGAGCGACCGCGCGCGGGCGCTTGGCCGCAAGGGTGGCCTTGCCGCGTCGGGCCGGGCGGGCGGGCTTCTGCAGATGGTTCCCGATCGGAGCGGTGCGGGAGGCAGAGGCGGCGCAGGTACGGATCGCGGTCAGCACGTCGGCAGGCGGGGCGCTCTTGGCGATGTACGCGGCTGCACCCGCTTTGCGCATGGTGTCGCCTGTCGCTGCATCGTCGTGCATCGACAGCCCGATGACGCGGGTCGTGGGCAAGTCGAGAGCNNAGCTGCCGCGCCATCTCGATCGCCGTCTGCCCGTCGGCGGCCTCTCCAACGATCTCGATGTCCGGCTGCTCGCCGAGCAGGCGCGCCAGGCCCGCGCGCATCACCGCGTGATCGTCGGCCAGAAGCACGCGGATTCTCGCCGACTGGCCGCGGCCGGCATGGTTGACAGCGACGGGTGCAGTCGTGCCCGCCGAGGCAGGCGCGCGGGTGGCGGGCGGCTCCGACGCCGGCTGCTGCGGGACGATGGCCGGCGCTACCAGCGTGAAGCGGGTGCCGCGGCCGGCGGCGCTCTCCACGCTCATGCGGCCTCCCAGATAGCTGAGCCNNTGGGCTCGAAGCCCGCGCCGCGGTCTTCCACGGTGACTTGCACCTTGTCATCGCCGAGCCGAGCGACGCTGACGTGGGCGTGTTTGACGCCAGCGTGCTTGACCACGTTGAAGAGCAGTTCCCGCACAGCATGGTAGAGGAAGATGCGCACGGCCTCGGCAGCCGGCTCCGCCGCCTGGTCCGCGCGGACGTCGACTCGCAGACCCTGCTTCTTCTTCATCTGGCCACTCAGCCACTCCAGAGCGGCGACCAGGCCGTGCTCGTGCAAGGTGGGAGGGCTGAGCTCCGCGGTGAGGGAGCTGGTGACTTCGATCGCCTCGTCCAATATGCGCACCACGTCGTCGACTGCGGCCTGCTTGGCCGCTGGTCTTGCCTTGCCGGTGGCGCTGGCGAGGTTGTATTTCGCCCCGACCAAGAGCTGCTGTAAGTGATCGTGCAACACCACCGCCAGGCGGCGGCGCTCGCGCTCCTCGACCTGGCCCAGCTCTGTCGCCAGGGCACGCAGTTGATGGGCGCGCTCCTCGGCGTCCCGGTGTGCGCGCGAGGCGAAGATGCCGAAGGCCAGGTCGTCGGCCAGCTCCGCCAGCAAACGGGCCTGCTGCTCATCGAAGACCCCGACCTTGTCCGAATAGATCGTCAGCGCGCCGAACGTCCGGCTGTCGGCGATCAACGGTAGGGCGATCGAGGAGCGGAAACCGCGCTTGAGCGCCTCCTCACGCCAGGGCGCCAGCTCTGGATCATTGAGGAAGTCGCGTCCGAAGCACACCGTCTGCGTGCGGATGCACGTGCCCGTGGGGCCGCGGCCGCGCTCTTCGTCGGCCCAGGTGATGTGGGCGCGTCCGAGATAGCCGTCCTCGGCACCCACCGATGCCACGAGCCGCACGGTCTTCGCTGGATCGTCCTCAGCGTAGCCGACCCAGGCCATGCGATAGCCGCCCCGGTCGCGGATCGCGTGACAAATCGCTCGCACGAGCTCGTCCTCCGTGGCCGCCCGGACCAGCACCTGATTGCAGTCGCTGATCATTCGCAGGGTCTCGTTGACGTGACGCAGCTCCTCGGTGCGCTCATGGACTCTCTGCTCGAGCTCGTCGTGCGCCTTTTGCAGCGCGTCTTCGGCCTGGCGGCGCTCCGTGATGTCGATGCCGTAGACGTTGGCGTAGCGCTCTTCGTCGAACGGCGTGACCGAGACGGAGTAGAACCTGCCGGCCATGGGCACGTCCTGGCGCAGCTCCTGTCGCTGCGCCATGGCTTGCTCGGCCAGCGGCAGCAGCGGCTGTGGCGCTGGGCTGCCAGCCTCGCAGGCCCACCCGGGCCTTTCGTTGCTTGCGGGGTTGCGATAGAGCACCTGGCCGTCGGCTGCCACGCGCAGGACGGGATTGGGGTTCTCCTCAGGGAGCCGGCCCAACCAGGCCGCACGGTTGAGGGCGTCGTGCAGCGCGCCTTCGGCCCGCTTGCGCTCGGTGATGTCGCGGAACAGCACGGTCAGGTTCTCGCGTCCCGGATAGGCATGCACCTCGAGTGTGCGGTCGGAGATCATGGAGCTGCTCTCGAAGCGCGACGGTTCGCCGGACTCCATGGCGGCGCGGTACCCCGTCTCGAAGGCCGTGCCTTTGGAGACGGGGAAGACCTCGAGCAGTGTGCGGCCGAGCAGCTCCTCGCGCGTCTTGCCGAAGTGGCGCAGGGCCGCATCGTTGACGCGCGTGAAGCACCACTGGCGATCAAGCGCGAAGAAGCCGTCGGCGATGCTGTCGACGATCAACGCGATGCGGCGCTCGGATTGCGCGAGGGCTTCCTCGGTCCGCTTGCGCATGAGCGCCTGCATGATCGCCGGCGCCAGGGTCTCCAAGGCTTCGATGTCCTCGTCGCGATAGCCGCCGTCGCGGTTGGCCAGTCCGATCATCCCGGTGCACTTGCCTCCGTGGAACAGCGGCACGCCCAGGAAACACCTCACGGGCGGATGGCCTTCGGCCACGCCGACCGGATCCGGGTGCGAGGCCGGGTCGTTGGTGAAGAAGCCCTTGGCGTCGAGCACCACGCGGCCGTAGACGCCGTGCACCTTGAAGCCAACCGGTGCTCTCGTGTGGCCAATCGCGCTCGGTATCCGGCAGGCCTCCCAGCCGGGATCGCTGATGGCAATGTCGTTCAACTGGCCCTGGGCATCGACCTCCCCGATGAAGCCGAACTGACTGAGTGTCAGCTCCTCGGCCACGGCCAGGCAGACGCGCCCGAGCTGTTCCTCGGTCTCGCAGGTGAGCGCCTCGTGGAAGATGCGGTTGATCGCCACCAGGATGGCATTGTGCCGGCGGATCCGCTCCTCCGTGTCGCGCAGGGCGATCTCCATGCGCCTCTGGCCGCTGCTTTCGATGCACTCCCAACGTCCGCCCCGCTTCACCAACGCGAACTCGTGGTTGGCCACGACGTCGAGGATCTCCGTGGTGCGGCACTTCTCGAGCGAGTAGGTGCAGAGCGCCAACATGCGATACCCGCCGATGACGTCGTTGACGGCCTTCTCGTATCGCGTGAAACCCTGCCAGTCGCCCGCCTCCAGCCAGAACGTGTTTCCGGTCAGGCGCAGGCCCTCAAAGCCCTGCTCGTGCGCCGCGGCCAGACGCGCGATCCAGCCTCGGAGGATGTCGTCGGACGAGAACTTCCCGGAGCGTAGGTACCAGTCGCGGTGGTCCAGGACGTCGATCTGGCCTCGCGCGAGGCGCTCGTCCAGGTCAGGGACACTCGCGCGGAGCGCTGCCTTGGCCGCCTCCACTTCCAGAGGCGCGGACGTGACCCACAAGCAGTACTCGTTGGCCGCGAGACCCTCTCGGAAGTACGGCACGAGCACGTCGATCA
>PMCG01000139.1:15151-21221 GCA_003155335.1 Acidobacteriota bacterium | reverse complement strand
CCAGATGCGAACCAGCCGGCGCGGTCATTGCCAAGCTTCACCACGGCCGACGCCCTATAATCGAGAGTGATGCCGAGCCGCGCGACGCAACTCTTGGGCTACGCCGACTTCCCGAGCCCCCCGAGCGCGCTTTTCCGCCAGTACGTCGTCGACGCTCCCGGCGCTCGGCCGTTCTTTGCCGGCAGCTTCGATGGCCGCGCGCTGGCCGCAGCCGCCGAACGCGCCCTGACGCTGCCGCGCACTCGCGCGGACCTGGCTCATGCTCTGGCCGCTGTCCAGCAGGCGCGTGGCGCGTCACGTGCCGCGGAGCACGCGCGCGAGCTGGCAGACCCGAGGGCGGTCGCTGTCGTCACTGGCCAGCAAGCCTGCCTGTTCGGCGGACCGCTGCTCGTGCTCTACAAGGCACTCGCCGTATTGGAGGTTGCGAAGCGCCTTGCGGCCGAACGGAACGCGCCGGTCGTCCCGATCTTCTGGGTGGCGTCCACTGATCACGACTTTGCCGAGATTCGCAGCGTCACGGTCCGAGACGGCACGGGACAGGCGCGAACGCTCACCTACACGCCGCACGAAGAACCAGTTGGCCAGCCGGCAGCGCGCATTCCGCTAGACGACACGATCGTCGCCCTCATCGATACGCTGGCCGCGACATGGCCTGTCTCAGATGCGCGTGACGCGGCTCTGGCGCAGATCCGCGCGGCGTACCAGCCAGCGATCCCCCTCAGCGAGGCGTTTGCGCGGCTCCTGTCCGCCTATTTGCCCGACCTGGTTCTGCTCGATGCCGCAGACCCCTTGCTGGCGCGCCTGGCAGAGCCGGTCCTCGAGCGCGAGATCAGCGAGTCGTCGCCCACCTCTCGCCTCGCGACCGCCGCGAGCGAGCGCCTACGCGACGCCGGCTTCCACACGCAAGTGCCCCTGCGGCCGGGATTCCTGAACCTCTTCTACTACACCGAGGGGCAAAGGCGCGCCCTGGCCGTGCACGACGGCGTGATCGAGGTACGCGGCACCGCACAGCAGCTCCCACTGGCGGATGCGTTGGCCAGCCTGCGCCAGAACCCGGTCGACTGGAGCCCTGGCGCCCTGCTGCGCCCCTTGGCTCAAGATCATGTCCTGCCGACCGCGGCATACGTGGCTGGTCCGGCCGAGATCGCCTATCACGCGCAGATCGGGGACTGCTACGCGCACTTCGGCATCCCCCGGCCTGCGCTCGTCCCGCGTCCGAGCCTGACGCTCGTCGAGCCGGCACAAGCGCGCCTACTCGAAAGCGAGCGACTCACGCTCCCGTTGCTGCAAGGCGACGTCGAGAAGACACTCACCGCGTGGACACAGGCGCAGTATCCGCGCATGGAGGAGTCCTTTGAGCGCGCCCGCGCTGCTGTTCGCTCCGCGCTGCGGGACATCGAGGATGTCCTGGGCGCTCTCGATCCCACGCTCTCCGCAGCCTGCGATGCCACTGTCGGCCGCGTGCTGCACCCCATCGAGGCGCTGCACGAGAAGGTGGAGCGCGCGCTCAAGAAGCGAGATGCGGCCCGCGGCGACCGCTTGCGCCGCGCGCGCGAGGCGCTCTTCCCAGACGGCGCGTTCCAGGAACGCACGCTGAGTTGGATCGACGTCCTCGCCCGCCGTGGACCCGAACTGATCGAGGAACTCCGCGCCGGCATCGACCCGCTGGCGCGCGGCCATCAGGTGTTCTACCTATGACCAGGCCTGCCTTCGACAGACGCCGCCCCCGCGATTTCTGTCGTCCAATTTCTACCATCCGGGACTCGACGCCGGCCTACCGTCAGGAGCGCAAGCAATGAACATCGGCATCACTTGTTACCCCACGGTGGGCGGCTCCGGCGCCGTGGCCGCCGAGCTCGGGAAAGTGCTCGCGCGTCGAGGCCACGAGGTGCATTTCGTCTCATACCGTCTGCCCTTCCGTCTCGGTGGATTCCAGGAACACATCCGCTTTCACGAGATCGACGTCACGGCTTACAGCCTCTTTGAATACCCGCCCCACGACCTGGCCCTGGCGGCGAAGATGGCTGAGGTCGCGCGCGAGAATCACCTCGACCTCTTCCACGTGCACTATGCCATCCCGCACGCGATCGCCGGCTTTCTGGCGCAGCAGATGTTGGGCGACTCCGCACCGCGCCTGGTGACCACGCTACACGGCACAGACGTGACGCTCGTCGGCCAGGACCGCTCCTTCTTCGAGATCACGCGCTTCGGTATCGAGCGCTCGAACGGCGTCACTGCCGTCTCTGAGTTCCTGCGGCGCATGACTCTCGATGAGTTCGGCGTGCACAACACCATCGACGTCGTGCCCAACTTCGTCGACCTCGCCAAACACTGTGCCGGCCGCACGACGCCCGACCGCTCCGCCTTTGCCGATCCTGGCGAGCGCATCTTGCTGCACATGTCGAACTTCCGCCCGGTGAAACGCGTGCTCGACGTCGTGCGGATCTTCGAACGCGTGCGCCGAGAGATCCCGAGTGTACTGCTGATGGTCGGCGATGGACCCGAACGCGCCTCGGCCCAGGCCCTCGCCCGCCGTCTGGGTATAGCCGACAAGGTGCGCTTCCTCGGTCGCCAGGACAGCATCGAGGAGATCACGGCGGTCGCCGACCTCTATCTCTTGCCGTCCGAGCTCGAGAGCTTCGGCCTTTCGGCTCTCGAGGCCATGGCCTGCGGCGTCCCGGTCATCGGCAGCGATGCCGGCGGCTTGCCCGAGGTCGTGAAGAATGGCGAGACAGGCTACCTGCTTCCGGTCGGGGACATCGAGGGCATGGCCACGCGGGCGCTCGAGCTGCTGCGGGACGAGGCGTTGCACCGGAAGATGGCGCAGGCGGCACGCCAGCGCGTCGCTGCCTGCTTTGACGCCGAGCAGATCGTGAGCCAGTACGAACGCGTCTACGAGCGCGTGCTGGCAGGAACGAGGTGACCCATGAACGCGCACGACTTCGACATCGCTGCTATCTGCGCCCATCCTGACGACGCGGACCTGATCATGGGCGGCACGCTGGCGCTGGAGTGCCGCCTCGGCCGGCGCGTGGCCCTTGTCGATCTGACGCGCGGCGAGTCCGGTAGCCGCGGTACGCCCGAGACACGAGCGGCAGAGGCGGCGGAGGCGGCGCGCATCCTCGGGGTCGCCCATCGCGAGAGCCTCGGCCTGCCCGACTCCTCACTCGAGGTCACTGCCGCGCACAAGGACCCTGTCGTCGAGGCCATTCGCCGCCTGCGCCCGCGCGTCGTCATCCTGCAGCACTCCCAACAACGCCACCCCGACCACGCGCACGCAGGACAGATCTCCTACGAGGCCGCTTTCCTGGCTGGCCTGCGCAACTACCGCCCCGACCTGGGCCCGGCCTTCCGCCCGTTCAAGCTCGTCTACTGCCTGACCATGACGGAGTACAGCGAAGTCACGCCCACGTTCGTCGTGGACATCACCTCGACCTGGGAGATCAAGATGCGCGCCGTGGCCGCCTTTGCCAGCCAGTTCACTCCCGAACCGGGCGAGACAGTCGCGCTGGCCCTGGACCGCTTCCAGTCGAACGTGGAGGTGGGCGCGCGCCGCTTTGGCCAACGCATCGGCGTGCGATACGGCGAGGGGTTCTACATGCGCGAGTCGATGGTCGTCAGCGACCTCGCCAGCCTACCCGTGTCGTCTTTCTGAAGCGCCAGCGACGCTACACCACCTTCGTGAAGGACTTCCGGAGCGCATTGCAGACCGGACAATGCTCGGGTGGCTCGTCGCCGACGTGCGTGTGGCCACAGACCTCGCAGACCCAGATCTCGGCTGGAGCCAGGTCCTTGCCGGAGCCGATCGCCTCCAGCGCTGCCGTGAACAGGGCGTGGTGCGTCTTCTCGACGGTCATTGCGTTCTTGAACGTCGCCACGGCGGCCCGCTGGTCCTCGCCCTCAGCCATCCTCACAAACTCGGGGTACATCGACTGGAATTCGTACGCCTCACCTGCGATCGCGGTCTTCAAGTTGTCCGCCGTCGTCGCCACGCCGTTCATCACTCGAAAGTGCGCCAGAGCGTGCACCGTCTCGGCTGCTGCCGCGGCACGGAAGACCTTGGCGATCTGGGGTTTCCCATCCTCCTGCGCCTTCTTGGCGAAAGCCAAATACCTGCGGTTCGCTTGACTCTCACCGGCAAACGCAGTCTGTAGGTTGTCGCTCGTCTTCATCGCCAACGCTCCTCTCGTGTCTGTGGTTGACTCCGTGTCCAGCTTTATACCGCCCCGGGCGCCGTTCGTCCAGCGACACGACCGCTCCTCACCCGACGCGATCTCGCCGCAGGGTGAGCCCGCCGTCGACCGTGATCACCTGGCCGGTCACGTAGCTGTCGGGCTCGAGCAGGAAGCGCACCGCCCTGGCCACGTCCTCCGGCCGTCCGAAACGCGGGACCACGCCGCGATCGACGTACGCATCGTATTTCCCGGACTCGATCGAGACCCGCGCCATTCCCGCCGTCGTCGCCCCTGGGGCCACCACGTTGACTCGCACGTCCGCCTTTCCACCGTACTCCTTGGCCAGCACGCGCGCCGCGTGGATCAGCGCCGCTTTTGGCGCGGCGTAGGCGATACTCCCTTCGAACGGATGCACGCCCTGCATGCTGGAGAACAGCACGATCGAACCATGGGTGTCGCGCGTCGCCATCGCCTCGGCACACGCACGAGCCAGCAATAGCGGCGCCTCGAAGTTGGCCACGAACGACGCTCGCAACGCTGCGCCGTCCAGATCGGCTGGCTTGACGCGCGCGGGATCCCCTGTCAGCGCCACGAGCCCGTACAGCTCTCCCTTGAGATTGAGCGCCGTCTCGAGGTAGCGGCGCCGCACGTCCGCGTCCGCGGCATCGCCCTCGACCAGGGTCACGAGTCCGCCGTAGAGATCCTGCATCTTCTGCTGGAACGCCAAGGCCCGGCCGCGATTCGAGCGGTACCCCACGACGGGCATGGCCCCGTCCTGAAGAAGCAGCGCGGTAATGGCCGCGCCCAGACCGCCGACGCCTCCCGAGACGAGCACGACCCGGCCTGCGAGCGGTCGCGTCTTGAAGTCATAGCGGTACTCGGCATGACGACGAGCCTGGTCCGCGTCGAGGAAACGGGAAGGCATCCGGTCACTCCGCGAAAAGGGACTGCACGCGCTCCACAGGCAGGCCCTCGAGCGAAGGGATGACGTGGTGCGCCGCCAAGAGCTTTTCAGGTGCGTAGGAGTGCGCCACTGCCACGACCTTCATGCCGGCCGCCAGACCTGAAGCAATCCCGGCCATCGAATCCTCGAAGACCAAGCATTCGGCAGGCACAATCCCGGGCGCGCGGTCAGCGAGACGCGCCATCGCGGCCAGGTAGGGCTCCGGGTGCGGTTTCGTACTGGCCACGTCGTCCGCGCCGACAATCGCTGTGAAGGCTTCGAGCAGGCCGGCCGCCGAGAGCATCGACTCGATCTCGCAGTGCCGTGCCCCGGACGCGATCGCCAGCGGATAGGCCGCCGCCAGTCCCAAGACCAACTCCCGCACCCCTGGGAAAAGTGGGATATGCACCAGCATCGTCTCGAAGATTTCGGCCTTGCGCGCAGCAACAGCAGCGACGCGGCCGCTGTCACGGGACATGCCATGCTGCGCGAGGGCGATGCGCACGGCCTCCCAGTCGTCGTAGGCCAGGTACGTCCGCGCGTACTCCTCCACGTCCAGATCGATGCCTTCGGGTGCCAGCGCGTCGCGCAACGCGGCGAAGTGCAGCGGCTCGCTGTTCACGAGCACGCCGTCGAAGTCGAAGAGCACCGCACGCAGCGACATCGTCCCCACCTCCACACAGGGCCCTATTCTACGCGAAGGCCGTGCTCCTCAAGCCTGGCGGAAGGGTACAATGTGCCACCGGGCCGGGCGCGCTGCCGGCCGGCAGTACCGGAGCAGGCCTATGAAATCGCACACCGTGTACCTCACGATGAACGTGGCGGAGCGAATGGACTTCGTCAACATCACGGACCGCGTGCAACAGACCGTCGCCGAGAGCGGCGTCAGAGAGGGACTGTGCCTCGTCAACGCGATGCACATTACAGCGTCGGTGTTCATCAACGACGACGA
>PMCG01000139.1:0-15122 GCA_003155335.1 Acidobacteriota bacterium | reverse complement strand
GGCGAGTTCGACGGCCGCCGCCCCAAGCGCGTCCTGGTCAAGGTGATCGGCGAGTAGTGCACTGACCTGTAAGCTCGCTCAGAATGATCCGTGACACACCTGACAGGGTGTGCGGATGCAGATACTGAACCTGTGTGCGATGGATGGGCCACTACGCGGGGTGCAAGGGGAATGGGTCATGTGGACGAGTGCAGCCGATTGTGACGCGTGGTCAAAGGCGCTACAGTCTCGCGGCGCTCACAAAGGCGTTCGACCTCGCCAGTGCGTGCCCACGGAGAAACGATGGAGCAGCCCATACCCATCCTGGATCTGGCCGCGCAGTACGAACGAATCCGTTCCGAGATCGAGCCGGTTGTGCTGCGCGTTCTCGAATCCGGCCGGTACATCGGCGGCGATGAGTGCCGTGGCTTCGAGCAGGAGTTCGCTGCCTACTGCGGGGTCGCCCATGCCTGCGGCGTGGCGAACGGCACAGACGCCCTGACAGTGTGCTTGCGCGCCTATGACATCGGTCCAGGCGACGACGTCGTCACGGTGGCCAACACCTACGTCGCCACGGCGGAGGCGATACTGCTCAATGGGGCGCGCCCGGTCTTCGTGGACGTCGAGCCTGAGACTGGCACGATGGACCCGAGGCGCCTGGCAGACGCGATCACTCCAAAGACGAAGCTGATCCTGCCCGTCCATCTCTACGGCCACCCCGCTGACATGACCGCCATTCGCGAGATCGCGGAACGCCACGGACTCCCGGTGCTCGAGGACGCAGCCCAGGCGCACGGCGCCACGCTCCAGGGACGCCGGGTCGGCGCGCTCGGCCATTCCGCCTGCTTCAGCTTCTATCCCAGCAAGAACCTGGGAGCCTTTGGCGATGCCGGAATGGTCACATCGGGCGACCGCGACTTCATCGACCGCGTGCGCTGCATTGCCAATCACGGCACCACGACGCAGCGCTACGAGCACTCGGTGGTCGGGACGAACAGCCGCCTCGACGCGGTTCAGGCTGCCGTGCTCCGCGTCAAGCTGCGCCACCTGGACGGCTGGATCGAGGCACGACGCGGCCACGCTCAGGCCTACAGCGCGGCGCTCGCAGGCATCCCTGCTCTCAGCCCGCCCTCCGAACGACCCGGCTGCCGCTCCTCCTGGTATCTCTACACCCTGCGAGCCCAGGACCGTGACGGCCTACAGGCGCATCTGGCCCGCTGTGGCATCGCCACGGCAGTGCACTACCCCAAACCGTTGCACCGCCAACAGGCCCTCGCGCAAGTCCCACCGTCTGGCGAGCTGCCGGTGTCCGAGAGACTCTGCCACCAGGTTCTCTCGATACCGCTGTATCCCGAGCTGCCGGAGGAATGGCGCGACCGCGTGGCACGAGAGACACGCGCGTTCTACGCAGCCTGACATCATCGCCCCGCGTCCACACGCGCGCATCCGGGCGACCCGACGCCCCTCACGCCGCACGCCGACGGCCATGCGCAGGAATCAACGTTCACCCACCGACGACAGCGCGCAACACGTGATTTTGGAGGTCGTGGGCTGGGCGCGTTATAGTACGCGCCATGCCGCGTGTCACCGTCGAGACAGTCGACCATGTCGCGCGCCTGGCGCGGATCCGGCTTACCGAGGAGGAGCGGGTCACCTTTGCGCGCCAGCTCGACGGGATCTTGGCCTACGCAGAATCCATCCGTGCGCTCGACCTCTCGCAGGTCGAGCCGATGAGCCACGCTGGCGACGTCAGTCCGCTGCGCGAGGACGCGGTGCTGGACAGCTTGCCCCGCGAGACCGCCCTCGCAGCCGCGCCTGACCCAGCCGACGGTCTCTTCCGCGTACCGCGAGTCCTGCCCTGATGGCCAGCCTGATCGAGCTCACGGCGTGTGAGATCGCGGCCGGGGTCCAACGTCAGGACTTCTCGGCAGAGGAAGTCGTCTCGGCTCACCTCGAGCGCATCGCAGCCGTCGAGCCCAAGGTTCACGCCTGGCGCAGCGTGCTCAGCACGCGCGCCCTTGAACGCGCGCGGCAGGTCGACTCCCTCGTGAGATCAGGCAGCGTGCTGCCGCTGGCCGGCGTGCCGGTGGCCGTCAAGGACATCCTGCACATCGAGGGCGTCCCGACCACCTGCGGCTCGCGCATCCTTGAGGACTATCGACCGCCATACACGGCCACCGCTGTCGCACGGATCGAGCAGGCAGGCGCGATTTCGCTGGGCAAGACGAACCTGGACGAGTTCGCGATGGGCTCATCCACGGAGAACAGCGCCTACGGGCCGACGCTCAACCCGTGGGACACCACGCGCGTGCCGGGCGGCTCCTCGGGCGGCTCAGCAGCGGCGGTCGCCGCGGCTATGGCGCCTGTGGCGCTGGGCACAGACACGGGTGGCTCGATCCGCCAGCCCGCTGCGCTCTGCGGCGTGGTGGGTCTGAAGCCGACGTACGGCCGCGTGAGCCGCTACGGAGTCGTCGCCTACGCATCTTCCCTTGACCAGGTCGGGCCCATCGCACGCGACGTCGAGGATGTCGCCTTGCTCGCATCGCAGGTCTGTGGACGCGACTCGCGCGACGCTACCAGCGCCCCGCACGACGTGCCGAACTTCCGCTCCCAGCTGGGCGACGACGTGAGCGGCCTGCGCATCGGGATTCCGTGGCCCTTTCTCGAACGCGGCCTGGACGCGGGAGTCCTGGCCTCCTTCCGTGCGGCGTTGGCAGTCCTCGAGAACGCCGGCATGCGCCTGCTCGACGTCGCCCTGCCCCATCTCGACTACGCGATCGCGACCTACTACCTGGTGGCCACGGCCGAGGCATCGAGCAACCTCGCGCGCTACGACGGCGTGCGCTACGGCCTGCGGGCGGGAGAGGCCGCCGACCTGCTGTCGATGTACGGCGAGACGAGAGATCGCGGGTTCGGGCCCGAGGTCAAGCGCCGGATCATCCTTGGAACGTTCGTGCTCTCGTCGGGCTACTACGACGCGTACTACCTCGCCGCGCAGAAAGTCCGCACCCTCATCCGGCGCGATTTCGAGATCGCGTTCCAGGCCTGCGACGTGATCGCGCTGCCCACGACACCGTCGCCCGCGTTCCGCCTCGGCGAGAAGACCGCCGACCCTTTGAAGATGTACCTCGAGGACGTCTTCACCGTGCCTGCGAACCTGGCTGGGATTCCAGGTTTGTCCCTGCCCTCAGGCCTGGTCCGCGGCCTGCCGGCAGGCCTGCAACTGCTGGCGCGCCCCTTTGACGAGACGACGCTGTTCCGCGCCGGGCACGCGTACCAAGCGCGCACGGACCATCACCGCGCGCGGCCGGTCTTGTGATCGTCGTTGTCGACGCGCACGCCCATCTCTACCGCTGCCACGATGTCGACCGCTTTCTGGCGTGCGCGCGCCGCAACCTCTCGCGCCTCGGTGACCGTCACCTGCCTCACGCGCAGGCGCACGTCCTCTGGCTGACCGAGCGTTCAATGGACACCGCGTTCGCCGACTTGGCAGCCGGCCGCCAGGCGCCCCGCGGCTGGCGCCTCGTGCCTTGTGCAGAGAGCTCCGCTGTCCGGCTGCGGTCCGAAGACTCCTTCGAGCTCATCCTCGTGGCCGGGCGTCAGGTGGTCACGCGCGAGCGAGTTGAGGTGCTCGGCCTGGCCATCGCAGCGGCAGTGCCGGATGGACTCCCGCTCGGCGAGACACTCCACAGCATTCGCGAGCAGGAGGGCGTGCCCGTGTTGCCGTGGTCGCCTGGAAAGTGGCTTGGGCAACGCGGCCGCCTGCTGCGCACGCTGGTCCAGGAGGCCACTCCCGGCGACTTCCTGCTCGGGGACACGGCGTTGCGCCCTCGCCCCAGTGTCCTGCCGCAACTGTTCACGCTCGCCCGCGAGCGCGGGATCGCGCTCCTCGCCGGATCCGACCCACTCCCACTCCCAGGCGACGAACGTCACGTGGCGCGCTACGCGAACTTGCTGGACGCGCCGTTCTCCGCAGAACTTCCGGTTGCGTCGCTACGATCGGCGTTGAGTGGTCGGAAGCCGTGCACGACTGTGTGCGGCCGCCGCCGCTCCTGGCCATCCGTTGCGTTGGCGCTGGCGCGCCACGCCCTCGCACGCAGGTGACACGGCGGTCGACCGGCCACGCTACTCCAGCGAGTTGCGTCTCACTCCGTCGTCGATGGGGACGTCTGGCTGCGACCGCGCTGGCGCTCAATCATACGTCGCACGATGGCATAGCTCAGCACCGCGCTGAGCGTCCCCAGCGCGACGTTTCCCACCAGGAACGGCCCCACGATCGGCCGCAGGCGCACGAACATCTCGCGAGCGTGCCATTCTCCGCGCGGCCACTCGAGCGCCCACAGTGTGCTGGGTGGAATCCCGAGTAGCACGCAACCCAAGAACGTCCCTGCCATGAAGAGCGGCACCAGAGTCCACGGATTGTTGACGTATGCGCCGAGCAGCAGGGTCACGCGGTTCAGCCGAAACGCGAAGGCGATCAGAAGCGCCAGCGCCGTGTGGATACCGATCAGCGGCAAGAACGCGATCCAGACACCGATGGCAAACGCCAGCGCCGTGCGGTGCGGCGAATCCTCGATACGCACCAAGACCTGCAGGGCACGCCGTATCCGGTGGTTCATGGCTGCGGCGTCATTCCCATCCCGAGAGTGGTCAGGAAGTGATCGTGCGAGCGAGGCTTGAGCGGACGCACGCCGTCGCTGCTGCGCTGCGCCACGCCCGGCTTGCCGGCCACGAACTCCCCCACGTCGGCCAGCGGGATCTCCCACATCGACGCCAGCTCTCTCACGCTCGCGAGCGCCTCCGGCGCAACCGCGAAGAGCAGTTGGTAATCCTCGCCGCCATGCAGCGCCAGCCCGAGCGCGTCGCCGCCACGCGCGCGCGTGAGGCTGGCCGCGTGCGGGTCGATCGGCAGCGCCGCCGGGTCGATCAGCGCCGCCACCTCGCTGTCCTCGCAGACGGTCAGCAGGTCGCCTGAGAAACCATCCGACAGGTCGATCGCGGCGTGCACGAGGTGCTGCTCCGCCAGGGACCGAGCCAGTATCCAAGGCGGCGCCGGATCGAGCTGGGCGCGCAGGCAGCGTTCGATCGGCCGTCGCGACGACTCTGTCCACAGGCCGGTCGCCATGAGCGCGCCGTCGGCGTCCAGGCGCGCGCCCTCCGCTAGCAATCGCAGGCCTGTGGCTGCCGCGCCCAGCATGCCCGTCACCGCGATGCGATCTCCTGGCAAAGCGCCCTTGCGCCTGAGTAGATGGTCACCGTGACCCAGCAGGGTGACGTCGACCACGATCGGGCCGGTTGTGGACGCGAGGTTGCCGCCGACGATGCTCAGGCCTGCTTCAGCCGCACGCTCCAACAACCCGTCATAGAGCGCGTCGACAAACTCGAGCGTGATCTCCGGACGCAGGCACAAACTCACCACTGCCTGGCGCGGAATCCCGCCCATGGCTGCCACGTCCGAGATGCTGATCGACAGTGCCTTTCGCCCGAGCAGGCGCGGCGGGGCCCACTCCAGCTTGAAGTGCGTGCCCTCAACGAGCACGTCGGTGGTGACGAGCGTCAGCGGTCCGGTCGTGATTGCAGCCGCGTCGTCGCCCACACCGACCACAACGCCCTCGCCCGCCGGGATGCGAGCCCGCAGGTGGCGCAACAGCGCCCTCTCGCCCAGCTCGCCGATCGTTCTCGCTGTGTCGCTCAGTGCGCGCTCTCCAGCCTCGGTGCAGGACCGAAGCACAAGGAGGCCCGCCGCGAGAGCCGTGTGGAAGGTGACCTGAACCTGGTCACAAGGTGGGAACCCTGCACAGCGCTTCAGGCTTCCTCAGTGAAGAGGCATGCACACCGCGCTGTGACTCCGGGTCCCCGAATTAGAGACGTTGGTTCGAGATTTCCTTTGCCATCACGCGAACCGCAGGGGGCCTCAACACGAGATCTTAGTCCTTGCCGGCGAGCGAGGCAAACGCGAGCCAGGGCCATCGACCGCGGCACGAGTTGCCTACTTGGAGCCGTCCTCGACAACGCTCTTGAGGCTCTCGGCCAGGCCGGCCGCGCGCTCCCTGAGAACGCGTGCTTCCTCGCGCAGTCGGGCGCTCTCGTCAGCGATGTTCAGCGCCGCAAGCACTGCTATGCGCAGGGAATCCACCGCGCCGGCAGACCGGCTGATCTCGCGCATCTGGTCATCGACGTGCGCAGCCAAGCGCTCCACGTACCCCGCCTCGGCGCCGGCGCGAACAGAATAGGTCTGGCCAAAAATCTCGACCTGCACGGAACTGGGCTTATCGGCCATTGGCTGCGATTTGAGCACGAGAAGCCGCCGAGGGCAATCCCCCACCACAGGCGCGCGCGGTCATCGCGCATGCAGGACGCGCATCCCCGCCGGCGGCACTAGTCTCCCTCCAGCAACTGCAGCCGGTCTTTGCTCTACCGGAGACCACCGCTGGTCTGCGACACCTGACCGAGGCGTGCCGAGAAGAGCAGGGCGTCCTCTTGCGGAGAGCTGTAGTACCCCGGACGGCGACCGACGAGCTCGAAGCCCAGGCCGCGATAGAGCGCAATCGCCGCAGCGTTCCCCGCACGCACCTCCAGATGCGCGACCGTTGCGCCAGCGCCGGCAGCCGTCTCCATGCTGCGCACGAGGAGCGAGTGAGCGAGACCCTGGCGACGGTGTTCCGGGTGAACCGCAACGTTGTGGATCTCGGCCTCGTCGGCAACCACGCGATACACGCAGAACCCGATCGACGCCTGCGGATCCTGCTCGTCACGTGCGACGCAGACCTGCTCCCCCGTGCTCCCGCCGACCGCCGCCGCCAGCATCGCCTCACTCCACGGGTGCGGCGAGCACAGTCGCTCTAGCTCGACGAGCGCCGGCAGGTCGCTGTCGCGTGTGCTCTCGATGATCATCGTCTGGTTGCTACTTTCGAGCAGGGCCGATGTGCGGCTCGCGCAGGTACAAGGGACGCAGCTCGTCGGCCGTGAGACCCTCCCCTGCCGCCAACACCGGCATGGCCAGCCGGCCCACGCTGCCCGCGATGAAGAAGCTGCGCTCGGGAAACAGGGCATCCGGGCGCGCCTGCGCGATCTGCGTCCGATAGCGCGAGGCCGGTTCCCCGATGAAGGCCGCGCCGGCAGGCAGCGACGCTAGCAGCTCGTCGGGCCGCATCAGTCGCGGCTCCTCGATCTGCCTCGCATCTCGGTCGTAGGTGCCGACAGTGATGCCATCCCGATACGCATCCATGAGGGCCACGAGCCGCGGCGCAGCCCCGCGAATGCGATGGGCCAGGGCGTCGAGCGTCGGGATCCCGGCAACCGGGCGGCTCGATCCGAGGCTCAGGCCTTGCGCGGTCGCGATTCCCACGCGCAGCCCGGTGAAAGAACCAGGGCCGATCGTCACCGCTAGGCCGTCGATCGCTGACATGCTCAGTCCGAGCGCGCTCAGCAGGAAGTCGATGGCCCCCAGCAGGCGCGTCGAGTGGGCGTCCGGCGCAGTGACGCGCACCTCTCCCCGAGTTTCGTCGCCTTCCACCACGGCGACGCTGCCCTTGCCGGTCGTCGTGTCGAACGCCAGAACCCGCAGAGCCCTCACCCCCTCCTGGGACCAGTTAGCTTATACTCCTCGCGCCCCGCGTGCGACGCCACCGGCGCGGACTTGATCGCTAGAATGCCTCCTGCCACTGCGCCTCAGACGCCGGCCATGCAGCAGTACCAGCGCATGAAGGCCGAGCACCCAAAGGCGCTGCTCTTCTTCCGCATGGGCGACTTCTACGAGCTGTTCTTCGACGACGCGGTGAAGGCCGCCGCCGCCCTNNGTGCCCCATCACGCCGTCTCAGGCTACATCGCGCGGCTCGTGCGTCAGGGTTTTCACGTGGCGCTCTGCGAACAGATGGAGGATCCGCGCACCGCCAAGGGCGTCGTCAAGCGCGAGGTCGTGCGCGTCGTGACCCCGGGAACCCTGCTCGACGCGGATACGCTCGAGGCTGCAGACACGTCCTACATCCTGGCGCTCTGCCCAGGGCCGAGTGCCCTTGGCGCGGCCTATCTCGATGCCACCACGGGCGACTTCTTCGTCGTGGAATGGGACGGCCCGTTGCGCTGGGAACGCTTGCGCGACGACATCGGCGCGAATCGCCCACGCGAGCTGCTCCTACCCTCTGGTGCTGACCTGCCGCACTGGCTCAGCGACCGGACGACGCGCGACGGCGCGCTTCCGCGCAGCGTCCTCGACGAACCCTTCTTCGTGCCGCGCTCGTCGCGGGCTGTGCTCCTAGCGCACTTCGGTGTCGCGTCACTAGAGGCCTTCGGTTGCGAGCGCCTGCCCCTGGCCGCGTGCGCTGCCGGCGCGGCGCTGCGCTACGTCCGCGAGACCCAGAAGCGCGAGCTGGGCCACATCACCTCTCTGCGCACCCGCAGCACCGATGAGGTCCTCGTCATCGACGAGCTGACCCGTCGCAACCTCGAGCTGGTCGAGAACCTGGTCGACGGCAGCCGACGCGGCACGCTGCTCGACGTTCTGGATCGGACATGCTCCGCAGCGGGCGCTCGCCTGCTACGCGATTGGATCCTCAATCCCCTCGTCCAGGTCGATCCGATCCTGGACCGCTTGGACGCCGTCGAAGAGCTGGCGTTCTCCACGGTCGAGCGTGGCCGGCTGCGCGAGGCGCTGGGCGCGCTCGTCGACATTGAGCGCATCGTTGCCCGCGTCAGTCTCGGCAGCGCCCTGCCGCGCGAGCTCGCCGCGCTGGCGCGGTCGCTGCGCCTGCTGCCTGAGATCCGCGCCACGTTCGCGCAATGCACCGCGCCGCTTCTGCGCAGCCACGTCCTCGCTGCGGAGGAACCTCCCGGCGTCGCGGCAGACATCGAGGCCACGCTCGCCGAGACCCTGCCTGCCAGCGCTGGCGAACCGGGAGTCATTCGCGACGGCGTGGATGCCGCCCTCGACGAGCTGCGCGAGGTCAGCGGCGGCGGTCGGGCGACCATCGCAGCCATCGAAGAGCGCGAGCGGGCCCGCACAGGTATCGGTTCGCTCAAGGTGCGCTTCAACCGCGTTTTCGGCTACTACATCGAGATCAGCAAGACCAACCTACACCTGGCGCCCGCCGACTACGTGCGCAAGCAGACCATCGCCGGCGGCGAGCGCTTCATCACGCCCGAGCTGAAGGAGCTGGAGGACAAGGTCCTGCGGGCTGACGAGCGCATCCTGGCCCGCGAGGCGGAGCTATTCGACGCCCTGCGCCAACGCGTCGGGGCCCACGCGCAACGGCTGCAGCGCTCGGCACGCGCACTGGCAACGCTCGATGCGCTGGCAGCCCTGGCCGAGGCAGCGGTGCTCCACGCCTACGTCAAGCCACGCGTGACGAGCGAAGACCGTCTCGCCTACGTCGACGGCCGTCATCCGGTCATGGAGCGCTTCCTGAGCGAGCCGTTCGTGGCCAACGACCTCGCCTTTCAGGACTCTGGCCCGCGCGTGCTCATCCTCACTGGTCCGAACATGGGTGGCAAGTCGACCTACTTGCGCCAGACCGCGCTGATCGTCTTGATGGCCCAGATGGGTTCGTTCGTCCCGGCCGGTGAGGCATCCATCGGGGTGGTGGACCGCATCTTCACTCGCGTCGGTGCCACCGACTACCTGCTGAGAGGACAGTCCACGTTCATGGTCGAGATGCAGGAGACCGCCCACATCCTGCGCCATGCCACTGGGCGCAGTCTCGTGCTGCTCGACGAGATCGGCCGCGGNNACGCACTACCACGAGCTGACCGATCTGGCGGCCGAGTGCCCCTCCGTCGACAACCTGCACGTCTCGGCTCGCGAGTGGAATGACAGCGTGATCTTCCTGCGCAAGATCGAGCCAGGTGGCTGCGATCGTTCGTACGGCATACAGGTCGCGCGTCTCGCTGGCTTAGCTGTACCCATCGTGGCGCGTGCGCAGGAGATCCTGCGCAACCTGGAGCAGACCGAGTTCGACCGCGAGGGGCGGCCGCGTCTGGCCCACTCCGACAGCGCGCCGCCGCCGCGGGAGCGACAGCTCGCCCTATTCGGTGCTGCCGAGGACGCTGTCATGGACGATCTGCGCCAGCTCGATCTCGACCACACGACGCCATTGGACGCGCTACGCTTCCTGGCAGAGGCCAAGAAGCGCCTCGGGCGCTCCTGACCGAGGACCTGCGCTCGGGCCAGTGAGTTTGCGGTAACATGTCCTCAGTTTATGGCTCACGGCCGCTGGGACCCGCTGCGTGACCTTCTGGACCTGCAGGAGCGGATCAATCGCCTGCTAGAGGAGAGCCTGGCGCGCGGGCTCGCACCGGACGCCGCGTTGCCATCTCCCGCGTGGCATCCCTTGGCCGACGTGTGCGAGACGCCCGACGCGATCGTCGTGCAGGTCGAGCTGCCCGGGGTCCTGCGCGACGAGATCGACATCCGCGCGGAACCCCATGCGCTGACCGTGAAGGGCCAACGCCGCTCGACGGCCTCCTCGCGAGTCGAGGGCTACCTACGCATGGAGCGAAGCCACGGCCCATTCCAGCGCACCTTCCATCTCGCCGACGCGGTCGTCCCTGCCGACGTGTCGGCCGAGCTGATCGACGGCGTGCTGCGCATCCGCATGCCCAAGGCGAACCCGCGGCGAACGCGTCGGGTCCACGCCATGCGCGCGGAGTGACGGCGGAGAACCGACGTGGCAGTGACCAGAAAAGAGCTGGGCGAGATGCTGTTGGAGGCCGACCTCATCAGACCTTCGCAGCTCAACGAGGCCCTCGGGCTGCAAAAGGCCTACGGCGAGCGCTTGGCGAGCGTGCTGGTACGCAAGCGCATCCTGACCGAGAAGTTCGCCGTGACCTATCTCGGGCGACAGGTGGGCTTCCCCGGCATCGACCTCTCGCAGACCGAGATCGACCTCTCGACGCTCGATCTGGTTCCGCTCGGATTCTGCGAGCGGCATCGGATCATCCCGATCCGCGTGGACGGCGATCGTCTCCTGTTGGCGATGATCAACCCGACCGACACGGCGCTCTTGGCGAGGATCCAGGCCCAGACGAAGATCCAACTGGTCCCGATGGTAGCGCTCGAGTCGAGTATCAGGAACGCCATCCGCGAAGCGCGTCAGGCTCAGCGCGCTGGCCGTCGCACGATCACCCCAAGTATCCAGGACGACGACGAGCCGGTGCCGTCGGCCACGCCCTCCGCAGCAGCGCCGACAGCCGGTTCGGCCGCAGCGTCCGAACCCACCGCTGCCGTCGCAGGTGCGCCACAGGGCGCATCCCCTGCGCCGACGACGCTGACACCTGAGCCGAACACGCCGAGCGCTACCCGTGACGCGGCCGTGGTGGCACCCACGCCTGAGGAACATCTGACCGTCCTTGTGGCCGGCGCGGCCACCCACGAGCGGGCGACCCTCGCTGCGCTGCTCGCCGAGCATCGACATCGTGTGATCACGGCAGCCACAGGCAAGGACACGCTGAGCCTCGTGCGCGAACGCGCGCCTGATCTCGTCATACTCGACTCCATCTTGCCGGGCATNNTCTGGGTTGGCGCTTCGCCGCGGATGCCCGAGAGCAGTACGGCGCGGACGACGTCGTCGAGAGGCCTTTCGATGACGCCGACCTGCTGCGCCGCATCGGCCTGCTCACTGACCGCACTGCCCCAGGTCTCCCGGCGCAGACTGAAGCGGCCGTACGCCAGCACCTCAGGGACGGGATCGTCGCGCTCAAGCAGGATCGGCACGACGAGGCCCTAGCCGCGTTCGCTCGCGGGCTCGAAGTCGATCCGTTCAACGATCTGGTGCACTACTACCTGGGAATGGCCCACGAGAAGAAGGGGCAGGTCTTCCTCGCGATCGACCACTACGAGAAGGCCGTCCAGATCAACCCGGAGTTCTACGACGCCATCATCTCGCTTGCGAATCTCTATCAGCGACAGCGGTTCCGCCGCAAGGCACTCGAGATGTGGGAGCTCGCGCTGCAGGCGACGCGCGAAGAGACCGTGCGCGAGCGCATCAAGGCCCACATCCTGGCCCTACTCTAGCCGGCGTGCCTGTCCCTCGGGGGCCGCCGCACAGGTCTCTGGACAACGCAGCGGTCCACGCCAAGCCCGCGCCCCCCACGGCACTCAATCGCAGGATTTCTCGAAGTCGGGACCGACGACGAACTCCTTGCCCTCGACGCGAATCAAACCCTGGCGCTCCAGGTCCTTCATCATGCGCGTCACGGTCTCGCGGGTCGTCCCGATGCGGTTGGCTATCTCCTGGTGCGTGGCACGCCGAAACGCGATCCGGCCGTCGCGCAGACGGCGCCCTTCGTCGCGCGCCATGTCGAGCAGCACCCGCGCGACGCGCCCGTAGACGTCGAGCAGCGCGAGCGTCGAGATCTGGTGATTGGCCTTGCGCAGGCGCGCCGAGAGAACCTTGATGAGAGCAGCGCTGATGCTCGCGCGGCTGGTGACGACGCCCTCGAAGTCGCTGCGTTGAAGCGAGAGCAGGTCGCAATCCTCCACCGCGATCGCCGTGGCGGAGCGCGGCTCGTCGTCGAGCAGCGCCATCTCTCCGAAGAAATCGCCTGGCCCCAACATGGAGAGGATGACCTCGCGNNGACGCCAGCTGCGCCAGGCTATCGATGTCGGGATCGGACAGCTCGGCGAATATGGGGACAGTTCTCAGCAGCTCGCGGACTTCCATGCTCGCCTCCGGGGGCATCATCCTACCAGCAAACTGCGTCTCGAGTCAGCTCGGCAGAACCCGCCCCAAGCCAGCCCTAGCGCGCGCTACCCTTCCCGTTTGGAACGCTGCGCAGAAAGCGGTTCAGCGCCTCTGCGACGGCCATGGCCTCAGGACCCGTGACGGGACGCCACGGCTCGAAACTCCCAGTGGGTGTGAGGTCCATGAGCCCCACCGCCACGGCGCGAGCGACCGCGTCGTAGTAGAGGCTCGCCGCCGGAACGTCGGCCAAGGTGGGAAGTGGTCGCGGTGGCGCGCCGACGAGGTCCAGGACGCGAGCCAGGGCCTGCGCGAGATCGCTGCGGCGGACGGTTCCGGCAGGCTGGAAGCTGTGATTGGGATACACGTCCATCACTCCCAGACCGAGCATCTGCAAGATATGGGCTCGCGCCCAAGAGCCGGAGATGTCCGTCGCCACCGGCGGCTCCCCTACCGGCAGGCTGGCTAGCCGCACGACCTTCACGGACAGCAGGGCCGCCAGATCGGCGCGCGTGATGCGAGGCGCGACCGGGATGCGGCGATACTCCTCGGGCATGCGCATGAGCTCGATCACGCTCTGCGCTCGCGCTGCGAGCCGCTGGCCCTCGTCGTCGCGCGGCTCGCGTGCGAGGAGCCTTTCCACTGCCTGCAGCGCCTCGCTGGGCCGGCCGGCCTCGAGTTGGAGCACCCCTAGACGTAGCAGAACCTGCCGATCGTCCCCAGGGTCTGCTGCCAGGACGTCGATTGCCTCAAGCGGCTTGCCGGCCGTAGCCAGCAGCTCGGCCAACTCGAGGCGCACGCCTGCGAGCTCCGGCACCAGCCGGAGCAACCGTCTGTACTCCTCGGCAGCGCGATCGACCTGGCCCTCGTCGCGTGCGCGCCGCGCCGCAGCGCCTCTGCCTTCGGTCACCTCGAGCTTGGCTTCTCCCAACCGGCGTCGCACCAGCGCGGGCCCACTCCCACCCCCCGCCTCTGCCGCGCGACGAAACAGCTCGACGGCTGTCTCCGAGTCGCCGCGCTGCCGAAAGACCGTGCCTGCCCCCATGAGAGCCGGAATGTATTCCGGACGTCGCGAGACGACAGCCAGGAAAGCGGCCTCGGCCAGATCGAGCTTTCCAGCGCGTAGGAACGCGTAGCCCAGTCCGGTCTCCGGTGCTGCGGCCCGTGGTCTGGCCGTGCGCAGCTGGCGAAACCGCTTCTCAGCCCCCGCCGCATTGCCTGTCAGCAGCATCCGCCAGGCCCCATCCAGGGCGTGGACTTCGCTCGCTCGAAACACGCCCGAATCGGGAGCGGGATACATGTAGTCGTCGGAGTTACCCACGCGAACAGGCGCAGTCGCACAAGCTGTCACCTGCAAAGTGGCCAGTGCGATCATCGCCACCCACACCCCGCGCACGCGCGGGAACGCCGGCCGCCGCCTGGGCCCTCTCATAGCATGCGGTCCCGATAGCGCTCGACGAACCATCCCGGGACCTCGGCGTCGATCGATACCCTCTGTTCGCCAACTTCCTGCGCGTAGACCTGCCCGACTCGGTGGACCGCGGCGATGGCCTCGCCGTCTGCCGCAGAGAAGCGCAGCCGCCGACGTTGCGGCAGCAGGCCGAGATGTCGCGCGATCCGCTGGCGCAGCTCATCCAGGCCGGAGCCTTCCAAGGCGGAGATCAGCACTCCGCCGGCATCCACGGCCGCCAACGCTGCCCTGCGCGCGGGATCCAGGCCATCGATCTTGTTGATCACCTGGACGCACGGTCGATTGCTCGCGCCCAGCTCTTCCAGCACGGCGCGCACAGCCGCGTCCTGGCTTGCTCGATCCTCGCTCGTCGCATCCGTCACGTGCAGCAGCAGGTCGGCCTGGCAGACTTCTTCCAGGGTCGCGCGAAACGCCGCCACCAGCGTGTGTGGCAGCTTGCGTATGAAGCCGACGGTGTCGACGAGCAGCACGTCCTGTCCCTTCGACAGCGCGCAGCGGCGCACGAGCGGGTCCAGCGTCATGAAGAGCTGATCCGAGACAGCCGCGCTGGCTGCGGTCATGGCGTTGAAGAGCGTCGACTTGCCCGCGTTGGTGTACCCGACCAAGGCGACCACTGGCAACGCCGCGCGGCTACGCGCATCGCGGTTCGTGTTGCGGTGGCGCCGCAGGTCGTCGATTCCGCGTTTGATGGACTGAATGCGAGAGCGGATGCGCCTACGGTCGCTCTCGAGCTTTGTCTCGCCCGGACCGCGCGTGCCAATGCCACCGCCCAGCCGGGAGAGCAAGACGCCTTTCCCAGTCAGCCGTGGCAGCAGATAGTTGAGTTGGGCCAGTTCGACTTGCAGTCGGCCCTCCCTAGTCCGGGCACGGCGAGCGAAAATGTCGAGGATCAGTTGCGTTCGATCCAGCGTCCTGCGGCCGACCGCGCCCTCGATGTTGCGTTGCTGCGCTGGGGTCAGCTCCTCGTCGAAAATCAGGATGTCGATGTCATCTGTGG
>PMCG01000076.1 GCA_003155335.1 Acidobacteriota bacterium | reverse complement strand
GCCAGCGAAGCGTTTCAGCCGAGCACGACGGCGTCCGCTTCGATCTCGATCAGCGCTGCGCTGTCGATGAGCTTGCGGACCTCGACCATGGTCGTGGCTGGCCGGATGTCGCGGAAGAACTCAGCGTGTACCGCGCCGATCTCCTGCCAGCGCGAGACGTCCATGACGAACATGCGCGTGCGCACCACGTCTTGCAGCCGTCCGCCCAGCGCCTCGATCGCGGCCTGGATGATCGTGAGCGCGCGCCGCGTCTGGGCCGCCAGGCTGGGATCGTAGGAGCCATCGGCATTCGCACCGACCGTGCCCGTGACGCTGATCGTGTTCCCGGCGCGCACGGCGCGGCTGTAGCCGATGAGCGGCTCCCACTTCGAGCCCGAGCTGGCGCGGCGATGGCCGTCGACTTCGGTGAGCGTGATGGTGACGTCGGACATTGAAAACCCCCTCTCGCGAAACGAGCCGCGAGTCTAGCACTGGTGCCGCGCGCACACGGCGGACGCCTCGCCCGGCCAACGTCAGACGCTATCGTCCTCTGCGCTTCTCGCCTGGTCGAGCTCGACGAAGCGGCCTGCGAGCTGCTCCACGAGAGCGGCGAGCCAGGTGCTGCGCCCGAGCTCTCGCTCGAACGCCTCTGCCGTGATGAGCTTGAGCGTCACGTTTCCAATGGCCTTCACGGAAGCCGTGCGGGGGCGGGCCGAGAGCAGGGCAGTCTCGCCGAACACATCTCCGGGTCCTAGCGTGCGGAGCACCGTGCGCCGGCCCTCACGTTCGCGAAAGACGCTGCACTGCCCCTCGACGATGACGTAGGCCGCCTCTGCCGGATCGCCCTGCTGCACGACGATCTCGCCGTCTTTCACCTGAAGCGTTGCGAACCAGCCCCCGCCTCGCAGAAACGTGGCCAGGTCTGCGCCAAACGCATCTGCCGACGGGTGCCGCCTTTCGGGATCCAGTTGCATGGCGCGCAGCGCGATCTCGCAGAGGCTGGGCGGAATGGGGTGTTGGCAGAAGTGCTGGGGTGGCGTCACCTGCGCCTCACAGGCTGCGGCCAGGCACGTCTCGAAATCCAGGCCCTCATACGGCGGTCGGCTCGTGATCAGCTCGTAGAGGATGGCGCCGAGACCGAAGACGTCCGTGCGCTCGTCGATCAGGTCGAGCCTGCCACGGGCCTGCTCTGGCGCCATGTAGGACACGGTCCCGGCGATGCCTGGCTCGACGCGCGCCGGTGCGCGCGTCGTCTCAACCGCGGCCCCCGCGGCTGCCGACACGCCTGACCGAACAAGGCCGAGGCCCCAGTCCATGACGTAGACCTGTCCATAGGTGCCGACCATGATGTTGGCCGGCTTCAGATCGCGGTGGATGACGCCACGGCTGTGCGCGAACGAGACGGCCTCGCACACCTTGACCAGCGCTGCCACCAGCTGCTCGAGCCCCTCGCTCGAAAAGCCCTCTGCGTGGAGCTTGCGGATCAGCTCCCCGAGCGTCTGTCCTGAGACGAGCTTCATCGTGAAGAAGGCGCGATCCTGCTCTGTGCTGCCGAGCTCGTAGACCGGGACGATGTTGGGATGATCGAGCTGTCCGGTGATCTGAGCCTCNNTGCGCAGCAGGACGTGATCGAAAACCCTCTCGACCGCGCCCATCCCCCCGCGGCCGATCTCCTCGCCGCGCTCGTAGCGGCCCGCCCGGGCCTCCGCGGGCGCGGAAGGTGGAGACGACGACGCTCTGGCGAGGCTCTTGAGGAGCGCGTCCAGCGCAGACGAGACGTGGACGCGAGAAGTAGCGTTCGGCTTGGGTGGTTCCGGCATCAACCCCTCCACGAAGATCGAGCCGCCGCAGGGGACGGCGCCCTGCATCGGGCTAAAGGTGGATGATCCCATGAACCGCGTCCGGCATTGCGACGAACGCGTCCAGCGCGCCGCGCCCTGGCCGCGATCCGCTACCGAGAGGCAAGGGAACGATTCACGCCGTCTTGGCCCGGACGACAAGGTCTACGTCGCAGTCGAGCACTTGAAGCAGAGCGAGCACCTGGTCGACGGACTTGGCGTAGTTCGTTTGATCGAGGATCCGATAGAGCTGTGCCGGCGACGTTTCGAGTCGGCGGATGATCTCGCGCTTGGCAAGAAGACTGCTAGCGATCCGTTTCTGGGCTTCGAGCGTGAGCCGGTATAGCAGCAGGTCCCTCATGTGCCGAGGATCCTGGTTGTACTCAAGGACCTGTTCGACGTGCACGGTTCCGGTCCGGCCGGAGCGCAACACATATGTGAAACCCTCGCGACCCAGCTCCGGATCGACGAACTGGCGCACCACGGGGTCGTCGGTCGTGGGAAGCGGGTCTGTCTTTGCATAGGGGAAGGCGAGCTGCTTGGACGCGAGTCGGACCTCGAACGACTTGCGCCGGTTGTTGCGAGAGACCGATCGGATCGTCACAGCCAGCCCTCAGCCTCGAGCTTGGCAATCAGGTCGAGCACCCTCGGTGGTGCCTGGCCTTTCATGGGTCGCCTGTTGTCGAGGTCCCATTTCACGATGAGCACTCCATCGCGGTACACATGCACGTGCCGAGGCGGATGGTCGCTTCGCCACGCAACGAACACATACCCGCCGCGTCGGACCTTTCCCATACAACTGTTACCTGTGAAGATAACGCTTGTCAAGAGGCGGATGACGGAA
>PMCG01000268.1:11796-15791 GCA_003155335.1 Acidobacteriota bacterium | reverse complement strand
GAGCGTCGGCCACAGGTGCCGCAGGATGGTGCGGTCCCGACGCGAGAGCGCGAGGTGCAGCCCGTGATAGAGCATGGCCAGGATCAACACGACGGCCGCTATGCGATGGACCAGACCGCGCACCGGGGCGAGCGGCGCGGCCCACCACGCGTCGGGGAAGGTCAAGGCGAAGCCGGTGATCACCAGCGTCGGGAAGCTCACGCTCACCAGCAAGTGCGCAATGCGGAAGTGCAGCCGCATGCGCACGACCTCCTCGGCGCCGTACCCGCGCACGCCTCCGCGCACGAGCTTGGCAAAGAAGTCGAGCAACTGATGCAGCGCCATCAGCCCGACGAAGACCGGGATGATGAAGAAGACGTAGCCTTGGCGAATCATGCGCACCACCGGGTGCTCGTCCTGCCCGGCCGAGAGCACGTGCACGCGGCCGATCGCGAAGCGCGTGCCCGCGCCCGGATGACACGCCCCGCAGGTCTTGACCAGGTTCGAGGGGTGGACGGTGGAGCGCGGGTCGGACGCGCGACGGATGTTGTGCACGCCGTGGCACGAGGCGCAGTTCGCGACGCTCAGGGAGCCGCCGCGTAGCGCCAGTCCGTGGTAGCTGCTCTCGAAGGCGGGCACTTTGTCCAGCGGCAAGTTGTATCTGGCCGCGAGGCGCGTGTCCGCGTGACAGCGGCCACAGGTCACGCTCGACACGCGCGCCGGATTCACCGGCGATCCCGGCTCCGAGGGCGCCAGGATGGCGTGTTCGCCGTGGCAGTCCGTGCACACGGGCGCGCCCTGAGATCCGCGTCGCATGGCCTCGCCATGGACGCTCTCCGCGTAGACCGCGCGGATCTCGCCGTGGCATTTGCCGCAGGTCTCCGGCACGCGGAAGTGGTTGATCGGCGAGCTGGAATCGTTGGCCAGTCGGATCTCGTGACTGCCGTGGCAATCCGAGCAGGTGGCGGCCTTCAGGTTGCCGGACGCGACGGCGCGGCCGTGCACGCTCAGGCGATAGGCCTCGACAGGCCGTGCGATGGGGATGAGGTGACGCGAGAGGAAGTCCGGATTGGCGTGACAAGTCCCGCAGGTCGTGGCCACGTTGGGCTTGGCCACTGGCGAGCGCGGATCCGAATGGCTCTGGAGAGCATGGGCCTTGCCGTGACAACTGCTGCAGGTCGGGCTGTCGCGCTTCGGCGCGTGCACGCCGTGGCTGAGCTCGCCGACGACGTCCGCGTGACACGTGGCGCAGCCTGCGCTGCTCGGCCGTGCGATGGCGTGAGCCTTTCCGTGACAGGCAGAGCACGCGTCAGCGCCAAACGCACCGTGAATGCTCGCCGGCACGGCCTTGGCCGGCTCGTCGTGGCAGGAGCTGCACTCCGGCTTGGCGACGCGTCGCGCGTGGGGATAGGCCGTGACGTCGGCGTGGCAGTCCGTGCAGGCGAGCTCGCCGTGCGCGCTGGCGTGGAACGTCTTCGCGTCGACTTGGCCCTGGCCCTGGCCGAGATGGCACTCCGCACACGGAGCGGCAGCGGACGGACTCGCGGCCAGCCACAACGTGAGCAGTCCGAGCCCGCTGATCATCGCGTCGGCTCCAGGACGCGACCTCTCACGGTTGGGGCGCCATCGGCGTCAAACCCAGCTTGGCGAGGATTTCTGGATTCGTCTCGTCCTGCGCCAGAACCGTGTGGCACGCGTCGCAGTCTGCCGAGATCGTGCGGCCGTCGCTCGCGGCGTGGCTGCCGTCGTGGCAGCGGAAACAGCCGGGGAAGTCCTCGTGGCCGAGGTGGGTCGGGTACGTGCCCCAAGTCACGTTCATCTCCGGGAAGACGTTGCCGGCATAGATGGCCGCGACCGCCTCGGCCGCTGTCTCGATCCTCTTCCGCTTGGCCCCGTAGACGGCCGCGTAGCTGGCCTTGTAGTAGTCGACGAAGCCCTGCCGGATCGCNNTTCTTCGCGAACGGCAGCTCGCGGCCGATCTGGTCTTCCGCCATGGCGCGGTCCACCGCGCGCTCAGGCAGCGTGAACGTGTGACTGGGACGATTGTGGCAGTCCATGCAGTCCATCGTGCGCCACTCGCTGCGAGCCGGCTGAGCCGCGGGCGCGGCCGGCGGCTGCGAGGCAAACTCAACGCGGCTGCCGTCGTCGGCCAGGTAGCTCACGCGTGTGATCGAAAGGCGCTTCTCGTCGAGTGGGAGATAGCGGATGCGATCGGTCGCGTCGATATGTCGGCCGTGGATGCCGACCGGACCGCTCGCCCCGTGGCCGCCGATCTTGAGCACGAGCACGGTGGTCAGCGCCGTGTTCTTCTCGTCTGCCTGAAAGTGCGTGTGCACTACGAAACGATCGCCCTGGAACTTGGCGGGCCAGTGACATTCCTCGCAGGTCTCGCGTGCCGGGCGCAGATGCTCGACCGGCGAGGGAATCGGGCGCGAGTAGGTGTGGAAAAGAACGGCAAAGACCTGGCGCGCGCCGGAGAGCTTCGAACGCACGAACCACGGCGCGCCGCTGCCGATGTGGCAGGCGACACAGGAGATGCGCGCATGCGGCGAGCCCTTGTAAGCCGTGTATTCCGGCTGCATCACGGTGTGGCAGGTCTGGCCGCAGAACTGGACCGAGTCCATGTGCTCGACGCCGCGGTACGACGCTGCTGCGATGATGACGACATTGACCGCGGTGGCGATGGCCACGAGCGCCAACCCGCGGCGGATGCGCGGGTCGGAGAAGCTCAGCCGCGGCAGCACCGGGACAGTCTCGCCGGGCTTGCGTGCGCGGAAACGCTTCCACAACGCGCCGATCGGGATCAGGAGCAGACCTGCCACGAACACGCCCGGCAGGATGAGGTAGAGGATGATCCCCGCGTACGGCGGGACGGAGCGTCCTGCGAGCAGCTCGAGCCCCCAGAACCCCACCATCGTCAGGCCCGAGGCTGTTGTCAGCGCTGCGCCAAAGAGCGTGACGAGGTTGTCCCCGAGCGCGAGGATCGGCCGGACCCAAAGCGAGAAGCGCTCGCGGCGCGGGTGCGATTCCATCGGCGCAGCTCCCTTCCTGGTTTGCTTTGCCCGTCCTGCTGTAGACTCCCAGAACGTTGCCGGCGGGATCCCAGGTGACGGCGTGATTATAGCGCGCCACTCCCGCAGGCCGACGCGCTCGCGCAGCACGGCAATCTGCACTCTCACGTACAGATTCCACGCGTTTGCCCTTGCCAAAGCGCATTTGTTTGGGTTGTACTAAGACGTTCAGGCCGGGGGAGGTACCGAATGGCGTTGAGAGCAGCCGAGCCAGCGCGCCCTCGATCCGCGGTGGAGGTGGGTTCATGAAGGCGTGGGGGATTGTCATTGCGTCGATGGTCGTCGGCGTCTTCGCGGTCGGCTCGCATGCGCAGGACCCGCAGCCGCAGCCCGCTGCGCCGGCGCCGTCGGCCGCGNNGTGCCCGGCGGCTGCGCTGCCTGCCACGGCGACACCAGCGAGCACATGCGCTCCGCCGTGGAGCGCGGCGAGCCAGGGCCCATCATCGCCATTCCCAAGCTCAAGGCGAGTGCTGCCAACGCGATCTGCGAGAAGTGCCACAGCAAGGGCGCGCAGATGCACTGGAGCGGCTCGAGCCATGAGAGCCACAGCGTCTCCTGTGTGAGTTGCCACTCGCTCCATCCCAAGGGCACGCCTCCTCAGAATCTGCTCGCCAAACCGCAGATGGCGCTGTGCACGGGTTGCCATCTTCAGAAGAAAGCGCAGCTCATGCGCTCGGGACACATGCCGTTGCGGGAGGGCAAGCTCCAGTGCACGAGCTGCCACAATCCGCACGGCACCCCCAATGACAGCCTGTTGCTCCAGACCTCGGTCAATGAGAACTGCTATAGCTGCCACGCGGAGAAGCGTGGCCCCTTCCTGTGGGAGCACCCGCCTGTTCGCGAGAGCTGCCTCAACTGCCACGACGCGCATGGCTCCATCCAGGACAAGATGCTCAAGGTGAAGGTGCCGCTCTTGTGTCAGCAGTGTCACCAGACGTCCAGCCA
>PMCG01000268.1:6266-11769 GCA_003155335.1 Acidobacteriota bacterium | reverse complement strand
GTCGGTGAGGAGAGTGAGGCCGCCAAGTCGTCCGGCAGCGTGACTGTCGGCGCCCAGGGCGGCAGTGGGATCGACACTTCATCGAAGCTGCAAGAGTACGAGATCGTCCACAAGGGCGTCTTTGTCCCGGCCGCGAGTTTCGACTGGCAGAACGGATCCAACTACTACCTCAACTTCAAGGGCACCGAGCTGGGGCTCGACGACCAGTTCGCCGGCGTCTCCGTCGGCAAGAAGGACGGCTTCCAGTTGAACCTATCCTGGGATATGAACCCGAACTGGCTCTCCAACACGGCGCGCACGCCGTACACCGAGAACATCGCGAGCAATACGGCCTTTTACCACGTGCCGGACGGCATGCGCCTGGCCCTGCAGAACATCTACGCGCCATGGGTTCCGGCCACGACCGCCAACCCGATTGGTCTCGGCAGTGCGCCCGCTGATCCCACAAAGGCGGGCTTCTTCGCCGTCGAGCCGTGGGTGGCGGATTCGCAGCCGGTCGACCTGCGCTACGTGCGCAAGACCGGCAAGGCCGGGCTGACACTGCCGGTCGGGGAGGCGCTCAAGCTGAGCCTCTCGTACTCGCGCGAGCAGCGTGACGGCGACAAGAACACCACGTTCTACGGCGGACAGAACTTCGAGGTCGCGACGCCGATCGCCTACCGCACCGAAAACGTTCGCGCTGGAGCGGAGTTCGCCCAGGGCCGCTGGTTCGGCAACGCCGGCCTGAACTACAGCAAGTTCCACAACGATGTGCCGTACGCCGAGATTGACAATCCCGAGCGGATCGAGCTTGCCAATCCGGCAAACCAGCGCAGCGTGGTGACCGACGCCACGGTCTTCCGCCTGTGGTTGCCGCCGGATAACAAAGCCGTGAGCGTCGACTTTTCGGGTGGCGTGAAGCTGCCAAGGCGACACAAGATCACGGTGTCGCTGGCCGTGGGCGACATGAGCATGGACCACGACCTGCTGCCGCTCTCGACCAACCCCAACCTGGCCACGAGCGCGACGACACCGGCGGCCGGCTTCAGTGTCACGCCGCCCTACAACAGCGTGTCCGCGAAGTACGACACGTTCATGGGCGCGGTGAAGCTGACCGGCGATCCCAGCACNNACCTCCGATACCGCGCTGATCCGTGACCACGAGGGTTACGAGACGCAGAGCATCAAAGGCGAGCTGCATGTCCTCCCGAAGAAGGGGCTGCGTTTCGGCGTGAGCTATGCCGAGGAGAAGCACAACTACGACGTGCGCGAGTATGCAGACGTGGAGGATCACGTGCTCGTGGCCTCGGCGGACTATGCTCACAAATGGTGGAGCCTGCATGGTTCCTATACGGACTTGAACCGCCAACCCGGAGCGGTGAACGAGCCTCCGCCCTGGGACGGAGCCACGCAGACGGACATCACGCGGCGCCATCGTAAGAGCTATAACGGGCTCCTGACTCTGACGCCCAGCGGGGTCTTCGCGATCACCGTCACCGGCATGCAGCAGACGAACGCCTTCGCCGAATCTGTCACCGGCCTGCTCGATCAGTCCGCCGGTCAGCTCGGCGCGGACCTGACGTACGCGCCCAGCCAGCGGTTCAGCGCTTCGGGCGGGTACGTCTACGAGAGCTACGACTTTAGGATGGCGGCGGCCTACATCCCGCGGGGCAGCAATCCTCCGTACCTCCAGGCGAACTACTGGGAGAACGCTAGCAAGGACCGGGTGCACACCCTGCGGGCGTCCGTGCAGTGGACGTTGATGCCGGACAAGTTCGACGTCGATGCCAACGTGGACTACGCCCTGCCGCGCAACGACTCTCAGTACACCTTTGCGCCCGGCGGATTGAACGAGGGCAACGGCGTTTTCCCGGCCAATGCGCCCCCGATCCCGGGATTCCCGGTCACGAGCTTCACGAGCTTCCCGCGCGTGAGCAAGAACTTCCTGATCGCGAAGGTCGTGCTCAACTACCACCTCGACAAGAACCTGACTGCAAGTGCGATGTGGTGGAAGCAGCGCTTCGACAACCTTGACTGGCAGACCGACAGCATGCTGCCGTACATGGGTCACGTGGACCCTGGAGCGAACCGCTGGTTTTTCCTCGGCGCGCAGGTGCCGAGCTACAACGCCGACATCTTCCGCGTTGCGCTCACGTACAAGTTCTAGCGAACGAGCCAGGCGGCTCAAAGGAGACGAGGATGAACAGAACACGTCGAGTCGGGGTGATGGTTGCCAGCGGCTTCGTACTGGCTGCCGCGAGCGCCTACGCGACCATGCCGACACAGAAGAAGGCCAAGGACCTCGGCTTTCCCGCCGCGACCTGCCAGTACTGCCACGGCGAGGCGCTGCCCAAGAAGACCGCATTCACGTTCAACGCTCGCGGCAAGTGGTTGCTGGCGGAGAAAGCACGCCGCAAGGCCGCCGAAGTGGACGCTGCCTGGCTGAAGGACTACACCGAGCCAGCCAAGTAGGGGCGACNNGCCAGCATGCGCTCGACCGCGCGCCTGGCTCTAGCGGCGATCTCTTCGGGCACGTCGATGACGTGCTGACGCCGGCGCAGGGCTTCGAGAGTGTTCTCGAGCGTGATTGAGTTCATGTGCCGGCAGCGCACGCTGCACAGGCGCAGCATCTGCTTGTCCGGGTGGCTGGCCGCGACGTTGTCGCCCATCGAGCACTCGGTCAAGAGCAAGTAGCGCGGCGCCGACGAGCGCTCGATGTAGCGGATCATGGCCGCGGTGCTGCCGGTGAAATCGCAGACGGCCGTGACCTCTGGCCGGCACTCGGGGTGGGCCAGGACTGAGACGTCGGGGAACTGCTTGCGGACAGCGGCGACGTCCTCGACCGTGAACTTNNTGCTGTCGCGCGAGCTGGCCGGGCCCGGGAAGATGACGTTGCGGCCGGTCTCTCTCGCGACGTTCTTGGCCAGGTACTCGTCGGGCAGGAAGATGACCGTGTCGGTCTTGAGCGATTCGACGACGGCAGCGGCGTTGCCTGANNCAGCAGATGTCCGACTCGGCCTTCACATCCGCGTAGCTGTTGACGTAGGTGACGACCGGCACGCCGGGGTAGCGCGCCTTGAGCGCGCGCACATCCGCGGCCGTGATGCCGTCAGCGAGCGAGCAGCCCGCCTCAAGTGCCGGCAGCAAGACGGTGGCCTTGGGCTTGAGGATCTTGGCGGTCTCGGCCATGAAGCGCACGCCGCAGAAGACGATGATTTCGGCGTCGGACTTTGCCGCCGCGCGCGCCAGCTCGAGTGAGTCGCCCTTGAAGTCGGCGATGGAGTGATAGAGCACCGGCTCCATGTAGTTGTGGCAGAGGATCGCCGCGTTCATGGAGCGCTTGAGTCGGTTGATCTCGACAGCCAGCCGCGTCTTCTCGCGCAACTCGAACTCCGGCAACACGTCGTGCAGTCGCGCGTGCAGCCAGTCGTACAGCTCGTCCTCTTCGGTCGTCACCGCGGTCATCATCTCTCCAGTCATCGCGTCCTCAATAACCATGGAATCACACCGGCGCGCTTGGAGCAAGGATCGCCTAGAACCACCGGCCCGCTGGTAGGGGCACGGCATGCCGTGCCCCTACATTGTGCCGTCGTCCATTCGCGGTCAGTCGCGCAGGTAGTGGCAGGTGTAGCCGTCGGGGTGCTTCTGGAGGTAGTCCTGATGATAGGCCTCGGCCGAGTAGAAGGGGGACGCCTCGGCGATGTCGGTGGTCAGGGGCCGCGACCACTTGCCGGACGCNNGTGGTCGGGTCGTGCAGGCGGAAGAAGTAGCCCAGCAGCTGCTCGTAGCTCAGCTTCGTTGGGTCGAAGACGATGCGCACAGATTCGGCGTGCCCGGTCTTGCCTGTCTTGACGTCTTCGTAGCGCGGGTTGGCGAACGTGCCGCCCGTGTATCCCACCTCGGTGTGTAGCACGCCCGGGATGCCGCGCAGGATCTCTTGCATCCCCCAGAAACACCCGCCGGCCAGGACGGCAGTCTCGCTGCGGGCAGAGTCCCGGGGCAGGATGCCAGCGGCCTGGAAGGCTGGCACGTACTCGCCATAGCCGGCCGCGGCCAGCTCTGCCGCCGGCACAAAGCGCAGCGCTGCCGAGTTGATGCAGTACCGCAGGCCCGTTGGCGCAGGGCCGTCCGGGAAGACGTGCCCGAGGTGAGAGTCGGCCTTCTTCGAGCGCACCTCGGTGCGCGACATGCCCAGCTCGTGATCTTCGTGCGTGACGACATCGGCCGCAGAGAGTGGCCGCGTGAAGCTCGGCCAGCCTGTGCCGGAGTCGAACTTGTCGAGAGACGAGAAGAGGGGCTCGCCTGAGACCACGTCGACGTAGATCCCAGGGTGCTTGTTGTTCCAGTACTGGTTGTGGAATGCCGGCTCAGTGGCGCTGCACTGTGTCACCTGATACTGCTCTTTCGAGAGCTTCTTCTTGAGCTCGTCGACCGACGGTTTTGTGAAATCGGTCATGCCGCTTCCCTTCGTGAGCGCCGGCTCGCCCTCGCGGTCGGCTGCGCGTGCTTCCTCAAACGCCGCCGTCCAGAAGCCGAGCGCCAATAGCAACGCCGCGACCAGCAGTGCCGCGGTGACTTCGAAAGCCACGCGCGCTCTCATCTCCCGCATCACCATCTCGACACCCCTACGTCCTGAGTACGGCCGGCGGTGTCTGGTTGGATGGCCTGGTAGGGGCACGGCGCGCCGTGCCCCCTACTGTCGCCGCAAACGTCGTAGGCGCGCGATGCCCTCGTCGATCGTGGCGTCGCGCTTGCAGAAGGCGAAGCGCACCAGATGGCGCGTGGGCGAGCCTGCGGCGCAGAAGGCGCTGGCCGGGATGGCGGCCACGCCCACGGCCTCAGGCAAACGGCGGCAGAACTCCACGTCGTCGGTGTATCCCAGCGGCCGGATGTCGGCCAGCGCGAAGTACGTGCCCTCGGGTCGAAGGACATCGAAGCCCGCCTCGACCAGGCCGAGGCACAGCCGATCTCGGCGCGCGCGATAGTCCGCAGTGAGCGTGGCGAAGTACTCGTCGCCGGCTGAAAGCGCGGCAGCCATCGCGTGCTGGAAGGGCGTGGCGATGCAGAACGTGACGAACTGGTGCACCGCGCGCACGGCCGCGGCCAAAGGCGCCGGTGCGCAGGTGAAACCGATCTTCCAGCCGGTCAGGCTGAAGGTCTTGCCCGTGGACGAGATCGTCACCGTGCGCTCGCGCATGCCGGGGAGGCTTGCCAGCGGGACGTGCTCGCCTTCGAAGACGATGTGCTCGTAGACCTCGTCTGTGACGGCGATCAGGTCGTGCCGCTGGCACAAGGCTGCGACAGCGGCGAGCTCCTCACGGGTGAACACGCGGCCCGCGGGATTGTTGGGCGAGTTGAGCAGGAGTGCGCGCGTGCGCGGCGTAACAGCGGCCTCGAGCGCGGCAGGATCGAGCGCAAAGGCTGGCGGCGCCAGCGGCACACTGACGAGCTTGGCGCCGGCAAGCGCGGCGCAGGCCGGGTAAGAGTCGTAGTAGGGCTCGAAGGCGATCAGCTCGTCGCCGGC
>PMCG01000268.1:0-6231 GCA_003155335.1 Acidobacteriota bacterium | reverse complement strand
GCCTGCTTCACGAACTCCGGCCCGTCGAAATCCGGAAAGCCTTGCCCGAGATTCACCGCGCTGTGGCGCACGGCCAGGCTCGTCATCTCAGCGAAGATCGACGTCCCCATGCCGGAGATGCGCGAGGCGACGCGTGGGCGATCACTACTCATGGCGCGGCAGTGTGTCACAACGCCCCGCGTCCGTCACCCGGGCCTGGCATTGCGACCCCGCGCATTGGACAGTCATCCGGCCTTCGGAGATAATCCGCGCCAGTCTCGCATGCTGTTCCAGACACTCGAGTTCTTCATCTTCTTCTGCGTCGTCGCGACCTTCTCCTTTGTCTACCGGGGATCGGTCCGCAAGTGGATGTTGCTGGCCGCGTCCTACAACTTCTACATGGCGTGGAACCCCCGCTTCGGGGCCCTGCTCGCGACCACCACGCTCATCGACTATTTCTGCGCCCTGCGCATGGAGGCCACCGAAGCGCGCCGGTCCCGCAAGCTCTGGCTCGCGCTCTCGCTCGTCAGCAACCTGGGCCTGCTCGGGGCCTTCAAGTACCTGGGTTTCTTGAACGAGATGGTGAACGACTTCCTGCGCTTCTTCCGGATCGAATCGCACGTCGAGCTCTGGCACCTCACGCTCCCGGTCGGCATCTCGTTCTTCACCTTCCAGTCGATGTCCTACACCATCGACGTCTACCGGCGCGAGCTTCCGGCCCAGCGCTCCCTGCGGGACTTCGCCCTGTACGTGGCCTTCTTTCCACAGTTGGTGGCTGGACCCATCGTCCGGGCCACTTGCTTTCTCCCGCAGCTTCGAACCGATCCGGTCTTCGATCCCAAGGCATTGGTGGACGGCATCGAGCGGGTGCTGATCGGCCTGGTCAAGAAGGTGGTCGTGGCAGACAATCTCGCTGCGCTGGCCGACGCGGTCTTCTCCGCGCCTGGCGCAGTCGACACGCCGATGGCCTGGCTCGGGACGGTGTGCTTTGGGCTCCAGGTCTACCTCGATTTCTCAGGCTATTCGGACATGGCGATCGGGCTGGCTGGCATCCTGGGCTATCGCATCCCCGAGAACTTCCGCCTGCCCTACCTGTCGACCGACCCGGCCGAGTTCTGGCACCGCTGGCATATCAGCCTGTCGTCCTGGTTGCGCGACTACGTCTACCCGGCCCTGGGTGGCTATCGCCGCAGTCGGGCACGGCGGCTCATCAGCCTGGTGCTGACCATGCTGCTCGGCGGACTGTGGCACGGCGCCCATTTTCACTTCGTGTTGTGGGGCTTGGGTCACGGCCTGCTGCTCGCGATCCAGCGCCTCCTGTCTCCTTGGACCCAGCGGTTGCGGCGGCTGCCTGGTCAGCGAGTGCTCGGCTGGTTCGTGTTGACCGTTGTGGTCTTCGCCCTGTGGGTGCCCTTCCGCGCAGCGAGCACTCACGACGCACTCATCCTGCTGAACAAGATGTTCGTCTCGTGGACAGTGAGCTTCGACACGACGAGCCTGACCAATATCAATCTCCCGTTCATCTACAGTCTGCTCGCGGCAGTGGTCGTCGTGCACCTGGTGGCCCTCCTGGCAGCGGCGTGGGCCGAGCGGCTGCGGGGAGTTCTGGCGGTCCGGGCCGTGCTCTGGGGCGCGCTGGCGTTCGCCCTGCTCCAATTCCGACACGACGGGCTGGTGCCCTTCGTGTACTTCCAGTTCTGAGGTCGCGATGATCGAGAGGATTCGCTCGCCCCTGTGGGTCATCCCGCTGGCCCTGATCCCCCTGGGCCTGGCCTGGGGGGTGAACGCTCTCTTGTACAACGATCTGGGCATCGGACGGCACCGGGACGTCTACGATCTGCTGCGCTCCGATGAAGACGTGTTCCGAAGCACCTATCGGCCCGGGGCCGAGGCCGGAGCCGAGCAAGGTCCACCGATTCGCTGGGTCGGCACTGCCGAGCGCCCGGCCACGGTCGCGATCATGGGCTCCTCGCCCACGGCCCGCGCCCTGTTGCACGAGCANNGATGCTGCTGAGTGTCGCCAAGGTCGACGTGATCGTGGTCGAGTGCAACTACTCATTCGCCAACGACTACATGCTCGGCTACCGGGAGCGCGTGCCGGCGTTCGACACGCCCTGGAATCCAAACGAGGCTGTCTACGACCCCGAGATCCTCCGGTTGGAGAAGGACCTGGGCCTTCCGGGTGTGAGCGATGGCAGCCCGCAGAAGTACCGCGCAGCCCTGGACCTCCTGACCCGGCAGTTGCACACGGACCAGTGGTTGTCGCCCCACGGGCAGCGCGACACATATGAGGTCCGCCAGCAGACTCTCGTGGCTGATCCGCTGCTACTCAGCAATCACACGCTGGTCTACGTCATGCAGCGCATCGCGCGCCTGTGCCGGTCGCACGGCGTCGGCCTGATCGCGTACGTGCCGCCGCGCTTCGAGTGGCTGGTCGCCTTTGGCGCGCCTGAGACGTCCAGTCACCTTTTTGGCGGCATGGTCGTCGAGCCTGCGACCGAGTCGCGACGCGCACTCAAGCTGGCAGCGCGCCTCGGCGGTTTCAAGGTCCTCGACTACGACGAGTTTCTTCACCGGCGCCGCTTTTTCCGCGACGCGCTGCACCTCAATATCCCGGGGGCGCAGGCGTTCAGCCGGCGCTTCTTTGGCGACCTGGAGAACGCTCTGGCCGCACAGGGCACGCCGGCCGACTTCACGGTGATTCAGGACGAGGCCGCGTCCGCGCGAGCGTCGCGCGAGGGCGCCGCCTCAGACTAGCCGGGAAGCGCGACGAGGGCCTCAGCGAACGTCGACGAGCGCGGCGCCGTACGAAAAACCGGCGCCAAAGGCGGCGAGGATCGCAAGCGAGCCTGAGACGAAGCGACCCTGGGCCTCGGCCTCGGCAGCCGCGACGAGTAGCGAGGCGGCGCTGGTGTTGCCATAGCGCTTCAGGTTGACGAACACGCGCTCCTCCGGGATGCGGAGCTGCGTGGCCACCAGACGCAGCAGGTTGGCGTTCGCCTGGTGNNGCCTGCATGATGACCTGGCGGCCGTTCATCACGAGTGGACCGCCCGGCACGAGACAGAGGTCTTCGGCAAACGCACCGTCCGTGGCGACGCGTGCGTCGACGAGACGCAGCGGACCGTCGCCCGCGGTCACGACGCAGGCGCCGGCGCCGTCGCCGAAGAGGATGGCCGTGTTCTTCTCCGGGTGGCGCAGAACGATCTCGCTCATCTTCTCTGTTGCCACCACGAGGACGTTGCCGTAGCGCGAGGTGAGGTCCATGGCGAGAGCGATCGCCACAAGGCCGCCGCTGCTCGCGAGATGCACGTCCGTGGCAAAGGCGCCGCAGATGCCCAGGCGGTGGGCGAGACTGGCCGACACGCCGGGGAACTGCCGGTGCGGCGTTCCGGTGCCGACCAGGACAGCGCCCACGGCGCTCGGCGCGATCCCGAGGCGCTCGAGCAGAACACGCGCCGCCTCTGCGCCCATGTCGACGACCGATTCGTCGGCGGCAGCGTAGCGTCGCTCCTCGATCCCACAGGCGGAGAGGATCCACTCGGGCGTCACGCCGAGCTTCTCCGCCAGCTCGTCGTTCCCGACGACGCGCTCCGGCAGTCGGCAGGCAAAGCCGAGAATGGAGGGCATCTCAGCGCGCTGCCTGGGCGTCGAAGTAGTCTGCTATGCGACGCAGCGTCTCGAACTTGCGGGGAAGCAGGTCCTCGTCCGGGACTTTGACACCGAGCGTCTCCTCGAGATCGCTGACGAGATCCATCACGCCCCACGAATCGATCACGCCAGACTCGAAGAGCGAGGCGTCGACGTCGTCGGGAACCGGAGCGCGTGCGATGGCAGCGACCTTGGCGCGGACGGTTTCGAGTGTGCTCATGTCTCCTCGCCCGGGAAATCTCGGCTCGGCCGCGATGAAGCGAGCCATGCAGGANNGATTCGCACGCCGGCAGATCCGACGGGCGACCGGGATGCGAGCCGAGCACGCGGAGGAACGCCGGCTGCCGCACAGCAGCGCGATCGACAGCACCGCAGTCGGCTAACCGGGAATCAAGGCCGGCCACGATCGAGCGTCCGCGCCCGCGGTTGCGATAACATGGGCCGCAGTGGCCTCCGTTCAGGAGCCAGGAGGACGGTGAACATGAAGCGCTATCTCGCCATCGTGCTACTAGCCGTTGCAGCTTTCGCGCTACCGCCTGCCGCACGAGCCGAAGCGCGGATCTACGTGCAGATCGGCCCACCCGCAGAGGTGGTGGAGGTGCGGCCGGGCGCCCCTGGTCCGCACCACTACTGGGTGCCGGGCCACCACCGTTGGGACGGGCACGCCTACGTCTGGGTTGGGGGCCGGTGGGAGATGCCTCCGCGCCACCACCACGCGTGGGTGCGCGGCCACTGGGTACGNNGCGGCGGCCGGACGTCCGCGACGGCTCGCTCAGGCCAGCAGCGCCGTGAGCCTCGCGACGGCTGGCGCCGAGAGCTCCTCGAACCGCACTCCCAGGATGACGCCGTCGCGCCACCGGACTCGGGCCGCAACGGTCAGTGGCTCGATGCCGTCTGGGAGAGAGATCGCCAGAGTGACACGGCTGTCCTGCGCCAAGGGGGTCCCGAGGTCGATCTGAGCGCCCTTAGCTGAGAGATCGAGGATGTGACCGCGCACGAGGGGCGTGCCGTCGGACGAGAGCAGCGCGACGTCGACCGTCACCGGAAGCCGCACGCTCTTGCGGCGCTCGATCGCGACGCTCACCGGCCCACGCTCCACGGCGTTCAGGACGCGGGCGCAGGTTTGCAGCAGGAAGTCCACGGGGAACGGCTTCGAGAGATAGGCGTAGACGATGCGCGGCAGTCGCCCGAGGATCTGTGGCGAGCCGTGAACTCCGGAGATCACGACGATCGGCGGGGCCGCGGGCAGCGTGCCAAGCTTGGCCACCAACTCCCAGCCGTCCATCCCCGGCATCGACAGGTCAAGGGTCACGAGATCCGGGCGATGCGCCAGGATCCTGGCCAAAGCCGAGACGCCGTCCTCCGCCAAGTCGACGTCATACCCGGCATCCTCGAACGTGGCCAGGAGCAGGGCCCGCATGTCGGCTTCATCGTCGACTACCAGGATCCGTCTTCGGCGAGTGAGCGTGTCCATCTCCATGCCCCTGCGCGTGGCGTGCCGCGCCATCGTCCCGCCCGAGCGGCTGAGACGCTGGATCTCGCGCGGGCGACAACCGCGCTCGCCCAGGCCACCGCACGCCTCTGACAATCGCAAGACGCGTGCCGTTCCCGTGTCGCGCTAAATGCATGGCCCTGCGCACGCTGCGCGCTGCGCCGAGGGTTGGCCGGTCATGCGCGCGAGGAATGCTTCCCGGAGCCGGGTCTTCTTCCCACGCCTCTCAACGCTTGAGCGGCCATGCGTAGTGTTCCGCGGCACACTCCGGACAGACGCCGTGACGGAAGAGCGCCGTCGACCGGTTCCCTATGGACTGCTCCAGTCGTACCCACGAGCCATCGTCTTCCCGCATCTTCTTGCAGAAGGAGCAGATCGGGACGATGCCTTCGAGAATGCGCACCTCATTCGCCGAATTCGGGACTCAGAGGGCGACGGGGTGGCCTTCGCGGCTGGCGCGGTAGACAGCGAGCACGATCGCCAACGCCTTCAATCCCTCCGGTCCGTCGACCGCAGGGGAACGATCGTGCCGCACGGCCTCGACGAAGTCCTCGACCTGGCTGCGGTGGCCGGCGACGTCGGGCTTTGTCGGGTCAACGGACGTGCTCGGCGCATCCCTCTGTGCCATGCGGCCCAACTCACTCTCCTCCGCGCCGCCGCGCAGCCGCCACTCGCGCACCCCGTCGCCTTCGAGGATCACGCTCCCTTGCTCCCCGTGGATCTCGATGCGCCGCGCGAAGCCCGGGAAGAGCGCGGTCGATCCCTGAATCACGCCCAGCCCGCCTCCTTCGAACCGCACGACCGCCACCGCCGTGTCTTCACCCTCGATGCCCTGGTGCAGCATGCGGCCCGTGTGGCCAAACACGCTCGCCACTGGTCCCACGAGATACCGGAGCAGGTCGATCGTGTGGATCGATTGGTTGATGAGTGCCCCGCCGCCGTCGAGGGCCAGCGTGCCGCGCCAGCGCGCCGCCTCGTAGTAGGCCGGCTCGCGATACCACTTGACGTACGCGTCCGCCATGAAGATCCGCCCGAGCCGGCCGCGCCCGATCTCCCGCTTCAGAAGCTGCACCGCCGGCAAGAAACGCGACTGGAAGATCACCCCCAGCTT
>PMCG01000027.1:4740-14836 GCA_003155335.1 Acidobacteriota bacterium | reverse complement strand
TCAGCGCGAACGAACATCGTCTTGTCGCTCTTGGCCTGGAAGATGTCGCGCAACTGCTGCTCGAGGTCGTCCATGCTCGCGGCAGGCTTCTTGTTGATGGTGTAGTTGACGGTCGCGCCGGATCCTTCGATCACGAGCACCACCGGCGGAATCGGCGGCTCCAGCGTGTTCGGTGGCGGAGGCTGCGGCAGGGCGATGTCGAGACCGCGCTGCGCCACTGGTGTGACCACCATGAAGATGATCAGCAGCACCAAAAGAACGTCGATCAGCGGCGTGATGTTGATGTCCGACATTGCGCCGGAGCGCGAAGGTTGCGTGGCTTCGTGGGAGTGGACACCCGACTTTTTCTTGTTGGCCATCAGCTCTGCACCTTCTTCTCGGCGATCAAAGCGACCTCTTCGGCGCCCGCCTTGCGGCACATCTCCATCACTCGCATCACGTCAGAGTAGGGCAGCTCGACGTCGGCCTTGAGGTAGACGACCTTGTCGGTGTCGGGCAGGGCGTCGATCATCTCGCGCAGCCTCGGTGCCAGCTCGGCCTCGCCGCCAGGCTGGGGTTTGGAGCCCAGGTAGAGCGTCAGGTCTTTCGTCACCGCCACGACAACGGTGTTCTGGGTGTCTGGCTTTTCCTTGCTGTTGGCCGCCTTCGGCAAGGTGACGTTCACGCCTTTCTGCAGCAGGGGCGTGATGACCATGAAGATGATCAGCAGGACGATCATGATGTCCGCCATGGGCGTGACATTGATGTCCGCGATCGCCCCCCCCTTCTTGCCGCCGACATTCATCGCCATCGTTTTTGCTCCTCGCGCGTGCGGGCTGCGAGCCCGGCCGCGGGACGGACTCTACGCGCCCTTCTTGATGAAGTAGTCGAGCAGCTCTGAGCTGGAGTTGTCCATCTCTACGTTGAAGCCCTCGACACGCCCTGCGAAGTAGTTGTACGCCCAGACGGCCGGGACCGCGACGAACAGGCCGAAGGCCGTGGTCACGAGCGCCTCTGAGATTCCGGCGGAGATCGCGCCCAAGCCGCCGGAGCCGGTGACGGACATGCCGTGGAAGGCGTTGATGATGCCGAAGGTCGTCCCGAACAACCCGACGAACGGCGCGGTCGAGCCGATCGTCGCCAGGCCGGAGAGGCCGCGCTTGAGGTCCGAGAGATTGACGGCCGTGGCGCGTTGGATGGCGCGCTTGGCCGCGTCCACCGCGGCTTCTTTGTCCTTGTCGGCCTCGCCCATCTCCTGCTGGTACTGCCACTCCTGCAGCCCGACGACCAGGACCTTGGCGAGGTGGGAGTGCTTGACCGTCACACCGCGCGACGCATCGATGGCTTCCCGGATCTTGCCCAGCTTCAGGAAGCGGGCAACCTCAGGAGCGTACATGCGAGACTGCTTGGTCGCTTGGCTATATGTGTAGAAGCGCTCGATCATCACTGCGATCGAGTAAACGGACATGACGATAAGGACGATGACGACGCCCCACGCCACGCCCCCCATGTTTTCGAACATGCTTCTGAGATCCATGTGGTCGTCCTCCTGAGACCTTGACCGTGCGTTTCGCTCGGTTCTACGAGATCGTGAAATTCACTGTGACGGTCATGATGACCGGAACGGGAACACCGTTCAGTAGCGTGGGGGTGTACACCCATTGTTTGACGGCTTCGATCGCCGCCGCGTCGAGCAGCGGGATACTGCGGACCACCTTGACGTCCTGGACCCTGCCGTGCGGGCTGATCACGCACTCCAGCGAGACCGTTCCTTGGATCCGGGCCGATCGCGCGATCGGCGGGTAGACAGGCGTCACGTTGCGGAGCTTCTTCGGCTCTTTGATCTGCCCGCCAACGCGCACCGCCTGCATCGGAGGCGGCGCAGCCCCGAGACCGCCAACGACGCCCCCGACCACGCCGCCGGCGACGCCGCCCTCAACCCCGCCGGAGACGCCCCCTTCCACGCCGAGGTCGATGTTGTCTTCCTGCTTGACCTCGTCGGGAATGTCGACAGGGGCGACGAAGCGGCCCGCATCCACCGGCGCCTGGGCCTGGACGCGCGGAACAATCGTCGCGTGCGCGACCGGCGGCGGCGGCGGCGGCGGCGGCGGCGCGGCTGCCGGCGGCTCGACGAAGAAAGCCCGCACGACGGATGTCGGGTCCGGCAACTCCTGAGATGTCAGTATGGGCACGACGATGACAAGGGAGATGATGATGATGTGGATGGCGATAGATACCGGCAGCACCGCGCTCTGCCGTGTGCGGTGTTTCACTACGTCCGAATCGATCAGGTCCTCGAACAGCCGCTGCTCCATCGCTGCCTCTCTCTCCCGGGTTCTGAGCTCCTGGGAAGACCCCGGATTCTAGGTCCGGGCCTCCATGGGTGTCAAGGGCATCTACGGTTCCTCCACTGCCGGTCAGGCACGCACGTGGAGCCGATGAGCCTCCCGCATGTTATTGGACACCAACTGGCCGCGATCGGTTCCTTCCGCGGTCGGAACGCACCTTGGGCTGGCTACAGCAGGCTGAACCGAATGGGAGCCTTGGCGAGCGTCGCCACAGGCCGCCCGTTTTTCGTGGCGGGCGCGAAAAGCCACTCCTTCGCGCATTCGATGGCTGCTGCGTCCAGGAGCGGGATCGACCGCACGACGCGGGCGTCGACCACGCGACCGCTGGCATCGATCACGATCTCGAGCTCCACAGCGCCCTCGATCTTCTTGACGAACGCCTCCTTCGGGTAGTGCGGCTTCGTCCCTCGAAGGAGACGGGGTGCCTGATCGTAGTCGAGCACTGGTCCGTCCCCGGTGCCTCCGATGACGCCGCCCAGTACACCGCCTGGCACGCCCCCGACGACACCCCCTTCCACCCCGCCTTCCATGCCCTCGGGAAGGCCCGTGTCCATTCCCTCGTCGTCGAGGCTCGCCCGCTGCTCGGACGGGTGTGGGACCTCCCGCGGTGCTGTGAGCACGGCCTGCTGAACAGGCACCACGGTCCGGCTCGTTTTCGCCTCGGGGCGGGCACTGCTCCTGGCCGGCGGCGGGGGCGGCGGCGGCGGCGGGTTGTAGATGATCAGCCGCAGCGGGTCGACCTCGATCGGCATGCTGCCGGAAAAATAGAGTGGCACCAGCACGAGCGCCACCCCGAGTGCCACATGCACGACCAGGGAGGCGTTGACCAACCACACGAGGCCGCGGCGCCTGGGTGGAGGCGCGATGGACGCAAAGAGCTCGGGCCCAGGTTGAGTGGACTGTGAATGGCGGCGATGAGATGGACGGTCAGAAACGGGAACGGAGTCATCCATCTTGTTCATCGTACCACCCTGCCGGGGGTTTACCAATGAGACGTGCGCACGACGCACAAGGACTCACGCCAGGGGGAACGCGCGCGACGGCCGTCTCCGCGGAGCGTGGCACGGTCGGTGCGAGACAGCGCTAGCTTGCGTGCGCTTGGCGACGTCTGGTAAACGCCTCCCAGCCCAGCACGATCGGGCTGGCGATATAGATCGTGGAGTAGGTGCCGACGAGGATGCCCACCACCATCGCGAACGCGAAGCCTCTGAGAGCCTCTCCGCCGAAGAGGTAGAGACCGAGCACGGCAAGGAACGTGAGGCCGTTCGAGATGAGCGTTCGGCTGAGCGTCTGGTTGACCGAGGCGTTGAGAATCTGGACCAGGGTGTCCTTGCGCCGCTGCCTGAGATTCTCGCGAGCGCGATCGAAGACCACGATCGTGTCGTAGACGCTGTAGCCNNAACGCCAGCGTGATCAGGATGTCGTGAAGACCGGCGATCGCGGCAGCGGCGCCCCACACGCCACCCTTGAATCGCACGGCGATGTAGATCAGCTGAAACAAGAGCCCCAGCACGGTCAGTTGTATCGCGGTCTTGCGCAGCTCCGCGCCCACGACCGGCCCGACAGTCTCGGCCGAGTAGCCTTTCAGCTCGTTCTCACCGTACCCATCGTGAAGGGCCTTCAGCACGCGCTGGACTGGCGCGGAGAGATCTTTCTCCTCGGTGCCGGCGATGCGCACGAGCACTTGGTGCTTCGCGGGATTGTCGAAGATCTGTATGGTCGCCCCTGGTGCGACTTTCCAGACGGCCTCACGCACGCGGTCGATGTGGGGCTGCGCTTCGAAGTGGAGGACAAGCTCCGTGCCGCCGGAGAACTCCACGCCATAGCGGATCCCATGCTGGCTCATCACGACGATGCCGGAGACGATGAGCAGCACGCTCAGTGCGACGAAGAACTTGGTCTTACCGAAGAAGTCGAAGTTGGGGTTCTTGAGGAATTCCATGGCGTGCCTCTAGATGCTGAGCGAAGACACAGGGCGCTTGCCCAGCACCCACTCGAAGAGGAGCTTGCTGACGAAGAACGACGCGAAAACGTTGGCCACCAGACCGATCACCAATGTCACGGCAAAACCCTTGATCGGCCCTGTGCCGAACTGGAAGAGGAACGCCGCGGAAATGAGGGCCGTCGCGTGTGTGTCGAGTATGACCGTCCAGACGCGGTCGAAACCGTTGGCCACCGCCGCCTTGACGGTCTTGCCCTGACGCAGCTCCTCGCGGATGCGCTCGAAGACGAGCACGTTGGTGTCCACGCCTACACCGATCGTGAGGATGATGCCGGCAATGCCCGGCAGCGTGAGCGTCGCGGAGAAATAGGCCATCGTGCCCAGCAGGATCAGCAGGTTCGCCGCCAGGGCGACGATGGCGTTCAAGCCCGAGAGTCGATAGTAGACGAGCATGAAGACCGCGATGAACAACATCGCAGCTACCGAGGCGATGACACCGGAGCGGATGGAGTCCTGGCCGAGGGAGGCGCCCACAGTCAGTTCCTGAAGGTACTTGAGCGAGGCCGGCAGGGCACCGGCCCGCAGGACCTTGGCGAGCTCGTCCGCCTGCTCGTTGGTGAACCGTCCCTGGATCACTCCGTCGGCGCCGATCCTGGACTGGATCACGGGCGCGGACTCGACGTATTTGTCGAGGACCACGGCGAGCTGTCGTCCGATGTTCCTTCCTGTTGCATCGCGGAACTTCGTCGCGCCAGCCGCGTTGAGCGTGAAGTTCACGGACGGCTGATTGTATTGGTCCACGCCCACCCGGGCGTTCTTGAGATCGAGGCCGCTGATCACCGCCTCCTTGCGAACGAGGTAGTACGTCCGCTCCCCCGCCGCCGCGCCTTCCGCGTGGCCCTCGTAGACCTCCAGCTGCTCTGGGACCCGGCCCTGGTAGGGCTCCAACAGGGCTTCGCGCGACGGAGCGGATTTTTCGACCAGTTTGAGCAGAAGCTGGGCGGTCGTGACGATCACGCGCTTGGCCGCCTCGATGTTGCGCACGCCGGGGAGCTGCACCAGGATCTGGTCGTTCTGGCTGCCGTGCACCGCAACGATGGGTTCGGCCACGCCCAGCTGGTTGACGCGTCGATCGAGCGTCTGCTTGGCTTCCTCCACCGTGCGCGCCTTCAGGTGTTCCACGAGCGGCTTCGACATTTCCACGACGAAGCTGTTCTCTTTCGCCTGGATGTCCCAGCCTCCCGGCTCACTCGCGGCGCGCGAGTAGGCGCGCAAGATCTCTTGCGCATCCTTGACGCGTGCCGGCTCCACACCGTCGACCGCGTAGCTGGTCGGGCTACGACGCTCAACGGCCGAGAACGCAATGCCCTTGTCCGACAGATCGCGCCGAATCGCCTGGACGCGATCGTCCACGAAGACGTTGAGCGCGTCATCCGTCATGACCTGGAGCACCAGGTGGATGCCGCCTTTGAGATCGAGGCCCAGGGGGATCTTGCCGGGCTGGTCGCCCTGCGCGAACGGCGGCCACATGGCAACAGCGCAGGCCGCGAGGAACGAAGCATAGAGCGTGGCGCGAACCCGCAGCTCTGTGCGGATGAAGGCGTACGCCAGCCCGCCGAGAGCAGCGGTGGCGAGCGCCCAGATGGCAAAGGGGTTCTGAAGGGCGGGAGGCATCTACTGCTTCTCCTTGTTGTCTCCGGCCTGAGGCGCCTGTAGGCCGGCGATCGCGCTGCGATAGACTCTCATCTTGGCCTTCTCGTCGATCCGCACGAGTAGTGAGTCTGGCTCAACGGCAACCACGGTGGCCAGGATTCCGGGGTTGACGATCACCTTGTCCCCCGGCTGCAGGGTCTTGACGAGGGCGTCGAGCTTCTTCTGCTTCGATCGCATCGGCCAGATGAGCAGCATGTAGGCCATCGCAAAGAGCAGCAGCATCGGCATCAGCGGGCCGAGCAGTGCGTTCACCCCTTGCGGAGACTGCGGTGTGCTCGCTTGCGCAATGAGCGCCATTGTGTTTGTCATGACATCCAGTTCCGGTTTGCCTGGGCGGCGTTTCCAGCGCGACGCGGCTGTCGAGGGCACCACGCGGCGGTGGATCCGCCTGTCGGTGTCAGGAGATCAACGAAAGGAAACGGTGTTCTCTAGCACGCCCTTTCACTGGCCCCTGCCGCTTGCGTTCGGACCGTCTCTTCGCGAAACTCCTCGAATCGACCCGATCGGATACTCTGCCTGATTCGTTTCATGGTGTCAAGATAGTAGGCCAGGTTGTGGATGGTCATGAGCGTAGCAGCCGTCATTTCTCTCGCGAGGTGCAGATGCCGCAGATACGCCCGGCTGAACGTGCGACATGTGTAGCAGGCGCAACCCGGGTCCGCCGGCCGCCGATCGCAGCGGTAGCGAGCGTTGCGGATCGAGACTCGGCCGCCGCGAGTGAAGAGCTGTCCGTTGCGTGCATTGCGCGTGGGCAACACGCAGTCGAACAGGTCGATGCCCCGGGCCACGGCCTCGACGATGTCCTCGGGGGTGCCGACGCCCATCAGATAGCGCGGTTGGTCAGCGGGCAGCCAGTTGTCCACGTGGTCGAGCACCCGTAGCCGATCTTGCTTCGGCTCGCCGACGGACAAGCCGCCGAGCGCGTAGCCGTCGAAACCGATGGCAACCAACTCCCGCGCGCTGTGTTCCCGCAGATCGGGGTGGACGCCGCCCTGGACGATCGCGAAGAGCCACTGGTCGGCGCGGGTGCGCGCATCGCGGCAACGTTGCGCCCAGCGCGTGCTGCGCGCGGTGGCTGCGGTGACGGCCTCTCGCGTGGCGGGGTAGGGCGGGCATTCGTCGAGCACCATCACGATGTCGGCCCCGAGGTGCTCCTGTACCTCGATCGCGCGCTCGGGCGACAGCATGTGCGCCGTGCCGTCGATGTGGCTCTGGAATCGAACCCCCTGCTCGTTCAGCGTGCGTAGGCCGCTGAGGCTGAAGACCTGATAACCACCGCTGTCGGTGAGATACGCGCCCGACCAGCCGGTGAACGCCCGTAGCCCGCCCAGCTCGGCAATGAGGGCGTCGCCGGGGCGGAGCATCAGATGGTAGGTGTTGGCCAGGACGATCTGGGCACCGACGTCGCTCAGGTCGCGCGGCGCGACGGCCTTGACCGACGCGGCGGTCCCTACGGGCATGAAGGCCGGGGTTTCGACGTCCCCATGTGGCGTCACCAGCTTCCCGCACCGAGCGCGACCAGAGGAGGCGCTGAGGGAGAACTCGAACATGCGAGGAGTATAGCTAACACGGACTCGCGAACGTCGCGTACACTCAGCCACGGTATGGAAACGAGATTGTGCGTGGCGGTGCTATTTGGCGGTCGGTCGGGCGAGCACGAGGTGAGTCTGCGGTCGGCGGCGTCGGTCACGGCGACGCTCGCCAGGCATCACGACGTTCTGCCGATTCTCATCGATCACCAAGGTCGCTGGCTCTTGCAGCCGTCGGGCACAGCGCAGCCGACAGGTGGCACCGCGGTCTTTGTCGTTCCCGGTCCCCACGATCGCGGCCGCCTCCGGCGTCTGGCAGACGCCTCTGTCGCCGCCGAACCAGACGTCTACTTCCCCCTGGTGCATGGCACGTTCGGCGAGGACGGAACCCTCCAGGGCCTCTTGGAACTCGTCGGGCTTCCGTATGTGGGCGCTGGCGTGCTCGGCTCCGCGGCCGGCATGGACAAGGCTGCCATGAAGGCCCTGTTCACGCATGCGGGGCTTCCTCTCGGACCGTATCGCGTCCTGCGCGGACGCGATGCGCTTGCCGAGCAGGACGCGCTCGCTGCTCTCGGTCTGCCCGTCTTCGTGAAGCCGGCCAACATGGGCTCGAGCGTGGGCATCAGCAAGGTCTGCACACAGGAGGAGTTCTCGGCTGCCCTCGGCAAGGCTCTCGACTACGACCACAAGTTGGTCGTCGAGCGCGCGATCGATGCGCGGGAGATCGAGGTGTCCGTCTTGGGTGGCGAGGATCCGGAGGTCTCTGTCCCGGGCGAGGTGGTGCCGGACCGCGAGTTCTACGACTACGACTCGAAGTACGCTGCCAAGAGCGCGACGCGGCTGTTGATCCCGGCCGCACTCGACTCGCCGCTCATGGAACGCGCTCGCGCACTTGCACGTCAGGCGTTCCTCGCCATCGATGGGTACGGATTCGCTCGAGTTGATCTTTTTCTCGAGCGGGGTTCGGCGCGTCTGCTCGTCAACGAGATCAACACGATCCCTGGCTTCACGTCGATCAGCATGTTCCCGAAGCTGTGGGAGGCAAGCGGTCTGTCGTCTGTGGAGCTTGTCGCCCGTCTTGTCCAGCTGGCCATCGAGCGCCACGCGCGCCGTTCGAGTCTCCGAACCGAGCAGCAACCGTAAGCGACGCTGAGACGGCAATCCACCGAGGCGCCGGGAGAGAGACGAGGCGCGTCGGAACCCGTCGCCGCGACTTGTCTATTCAACAAACTATACTATACACCAGCAGGGGCGATGACGTGAGTTGTCGTCACCCCGGTTCACTAGCTGGTAATCAGTCGCTTACACGGTGCGCTGGCGATTGACTGAAGGCCGCATCCAGAGCCGATTTCAGCGATTGTGGCGCTCTCTTCCACAGCCTAATCCCATCAGCGTCTGCCGCATGGGGGCAGTTCGATACAAAAAAACCCTTGACAAAGGTCCGAACGGTTCCTACGCTACGCCTAGTATGCGAAGCCCGCTGTCACCCGACATGTTGAATGGCAACGCAATTCAATTCCACAGGCCGAAGGGGGGGATTTGAGAGATGCCGGCGAAGAAGAAGGCTGCGAAGAAGGTTGCGAAGAAGAAGAAGAAGTAGCTGTTGCCTGAGGGAGGTGGGGTGACCGCCTCCCTCGTGCCGTCCGTGGTCATGCGGCGGCTGCGCCGCGATGTGACGAGTAGCAAAACCTGAGAGAGGGGTGAAGGCGATGCCCGCGAAGAAGAAGGCAGCGAAGAAGAAGGCGGCGAAGAAGAAGAAGTAGGCCGTCAGCCTGCCGGTCGATGGGGGGTGAGCAATCACCCCCTTCGTGTTTCTAGCGCCCGTCCCAGACTTCCATCTTCTCGATCACGTCGCCGGCGCGCAGCCGCCCGACCACGTCCATCCCCGACGCCACCCAGCCGAGCAGAGTCGTCGTGCCATCCATGTCAGGCGCCGGCGCGAGCGTAATCACGAAGCGACTGTCTGCCATGTCTCGCGCGCCGGCCAGCGGCACGAGGCCCACCGCCCCTCGACCAAACGGCCGCTCCCCGATCTCGCTGCGTAACGTGAAGCCCGGACCGCCAAAGCTGTCGCCACGCGGCGAGCCGCCCCACACGGCCACGCCTGGCAGCACGTCGCCGATAGCTGTGCCGTCGTAGAAGCCCCGTCGCGCGAGCCAGCAGAAGGACGCGCACGCGACCGGCGCGTCGACGATGTTGAGATGGATCTCGATCACACCGCGCGGGGTGTGAACGAAGACACGCGGCGTGAACAGCGATAGTCCGCTGAGTGGCGCGAAGGGCGCGATCGCCACACGATCGTCGACGAAGGCGCGTCCGGCGGGCAGTTCCTCGACGGCTCCTGCATCGCCACGCTGCTTCAGGGCAGCGGTGGCCCGCTCGCGCACGGCAAGACACACCTCGCGCTCCGCAGCGACTCGCAGGCAGGCGCTGGCAGCGTCGCTGGCGTCGCTGGCGAGAGCCGAGACGAGCATGAGCCGCGCCTCGCAGTCCGGATCAACGAGCGTTCGCTGGTACGCCTCACATATGGCGGGAGCGAGCCCGGGCACGTGAAGCGCGCTGAGCGCCTCCGCGGCGCTGGCGCG